>JASGCF010000439.1 GCA_030054275.1 Limnohabitans sp.
GGCTGGACTCGTTGGAAGTCGCGCGTTCGTCGAAGAAGAAACCGTGCCAGTGGCGCGTATGCGCGGGGTCTTCAATATGGACATGATTTCGCGCCAACCTGACGGCGCGATTCGTCTCGACGGAGGGCCGAAGGGCAAGCCGCTTGTCGATCTTCTCGTACGACTTGCACCGCAAGTTCCGCTCGAGATGAAAGTCGACACCCATCCAGACTGGCTTGATCGCAGCGATCAAGGCGCGTTCTTGCGAGTTGGAATTCCTGCTGTTCTCTTCAGTTGCGAAGATCACGACGACTATCACAAAGTGAGCGATCACGCAGACAAAGCAGATGCTGTGCTTGCTGCGAAGGTTGCGTCGCTTGTGGCTGGCGCCGTGCGTGTCTACGCACGCGAGATGCAGCCGCGATTTGATCGTTCACCTGTCATGGCCGACGATGGCATACAACGGCGCACGCTTCGCGTTGGACGAACGATGCCGCATGCACCGTATTGGAAGGCAGCGACGCGTCGCTCGCCAGATCGTGGGATCGATGCTGCGGTCGTCGAGCTCCTTGCGAAGGAAACAGGCCTACGCATCGAGGAAAAGTCACTTCCGCTTGGCGGTGAAATCGCAGCGCTGCTTGCTGGCGAAGTCGATCTCGTTGCCAATGGAATCACCACTGGTGCGCTCCAACTTGGAATCGCACGCGAGCAGTCAGCAGCAGACGCGCTTCTCACATTGCCCATGTGGACCAACAGCGGCGTTGCTGCCTTGGTCTTGAAGGACTCGAAGATTCAATCGGCCTCGGATCTTGCGAACAAGCGCCTTGAGATTCGCGAAGGAACTGCAGCAGAAGCGTGGGCACTGGCGAAGGCGCGCGAATCCATCACAGCGACTGCGTCGCGCGATCCCGACGGAACGATCGCGTCGCGTCTTGAGAAGGGCGAACTGGATGCATTCCTTGGCGACCTCCGCGCGCTCGAAGCGCGTCTGTCGCGAAATCCATCACTCCGCGTTGTCTTGATCGAATCACAGCCTTCGCAATGGCTCTTGCGGAAAGGCGACGAACTTGTCGCAAATCGCTGTGCAGCGGCACTTCGCAACATGATCGACGACGGAACCCTGCGCAAACTTGAAGCACGCGATGCGAGCAAACCGTAACGCGAGTTCGCCCGAACAGAACCACGCCATGACACTGCCGGACGACACACCGCAGACCACATCAAACGCACATGACGCGAAACTTGGGAGACCTCCACAAGGTCACCCGCTCGTTGATGCGTCGAGCAGCGACCTTTCGCGTTGTCCATTCTTCCGCGGATTTGACGCGGCACTCACTGCGTTTCTTGGTACGCAAACTTCATCGCGCAGCACCGAGACGCCCCGCATACGCGATGACTTGTCCTGACAGATTTTTCATTGTGGTTTCGCAAAACATTTTTGTCGTAAAAATCAAAGAGCGCATTGCACGGCTGTAGGTTTCTCTTCGAGGAACCCTATGCCTGCATCGAAACACTTCCCACATGTTGTTCTGTTCCGCTCGCCCGCACGACCGCTCGCGTCGGTCGCCACATGCGCAATCGCCCTGCTTGCATGGGGAGAAGCGACACACGCTGTGGCGTCTCCACACGACGATGGCATCGGGCCCAATGCCGTGCGCAAAGCGAAGCCGCACTTTGCGATTCTCGAAGGCGCAACCGACTATGTACGCACTGCTGGGCGTCGAAGCGCTGTGGGAACAACGGCGTTCAGCGTGATCGGGCTTCCGGACACGCAGAACTACTCAAGTTCGTATCCGCAGATCTTTACAGCACAAACCGATTGGATCGTCGCGAATCGCGCTGCGCTTGATGTGCGCTATGTCTCGCATTACGGCGACATCGTGAATAATGCGGATCAACCGGCGCAATGGGTCAACGCGAACAACTCGATGGCGGTACTCGACAACGCGAACTTGCCGTACGGGGTTTGCCCGGGAAATCACGACATCACGAGCTCCGGTTCCGCTGGACAACCGTACATTCCGTCTGCATACCTCGCGAACTTCGGACCGCAGCGATTTGCAGGTGAGCCATGGTTCGGCGGTGCGTCACCATCGGGAATGTCGAATTACACCTACTTCAGCGCTGGCGGTATCGATTTCCTTCAAGTGCATCTTGATGTCGACACGCCCGTTGCCGAACTCGTATGGGCGCAGGCTGTACTCGATGCACACAAAGACCGCCCAGCGATGCTCACGACGCACCGCTACCTGCAAGACGCGGAGGATTACACAAGCGGCGTGCCGGTCGTACCCTCTGGTCGATACCCAGCCGTCTGGTACTCGGTCGAAGGGTTGTACAACCCGACCGGCATTCAATCGGAAGATTTCTTCCAGTGGTTCGTGAAGCGAAACACGAATGTCACCATGAAGACATTCGTGT
>JASGCF010000440.1 GCA_030054275.1 Limnohabitans sp.
CCCCCCCCCCCCCCCCCCCCCCCCCCGCCCACGCCCCCGCCCGCAACCCCGCACGAGGCGCGTGTGAAAGGTGATGGCGGTGTGGCGCAGCCGGAAAATTCCGTGAAGCACCCTTCGGAGATTCGCATCGTCACTCAACCCAGCCAGCAGCCACAAGATCTGCCACAGTGCGACGCGCCCGCGCATCGCCGCCAAGTTTTGCAACCAACGCGTCATACGACAGCCGCGTGCCGCTGCCAAGCAACTTCAGCGCCTGCTGAAACGCGGCAAGATCCTGTGTTGCATCTTGAATCCGCGTGGCAACGCGCGCTGTCCATGTTGCACCGATTTTGATCTTGGCGGATTGCGCAGCATCTGCAGGAACAGTGATCGTGCGTCGATCTGAAAGTGTCAACTTCCACATCGCACCATCGCGCGCCGGAGTGATCGACACCACACGCACGGTGGCTGAAGCACTTTGAGCGGCTTGCTTCACAGTTTTTTTCGCGACCTTCCCAGCGACCCTTTTGGCGACCTTGTTGGCGACCTTCTTCGAAACCTTCTTCGATGTCTTCTTCACAAGTTTCTTCGCGGCCATTGTTGTGCTCCATGCGATGCAAATGACGCATCGTTTGCTTCATTCCAGTTCGTCGAGATACCCTTCGATTTCGCTCGCTGCTTTGAAATCTCCAGCGGCGCGTGCACGCGGAAGTCCGTCGCGCAGCACGGCAAGCGCGTCTTTGCTGCGGCCTGCAGTTTCAAGTGCTTTCGCCTTGTGGAAGTAGGCGTAGAACTGTTTCGGATCGGCTGCGATCGTGCGGTCGTACCAGTCGACCGCCTCGGTCAGTCGCCCAAGTTTTTGACACTCTTGCGCCAGTGCGTACAGCAGAAAGCCGTCGGTTGGTTCGGCGCCGTGGAGGGCGAGAAGTCGCGTCAGTCGGTCGGATCCGCTCGGTTCGCTGTGCATGATTCGCTTTGCTTGAAGTGGGCGACCGCCAAGGGTGAAGCGGCCAAGGGTGAAGCGGCCAAGGGTGAAGCGGCCATGAGGGAAGCCGCGCCGTGGGCGGGGAGGGTACTCTACAACCCCATGGCTCTTGTTCGCGCAATCCACTCATCCTCGACTTTGATGGCGAAATTCGTCTGCTGCCCGCGCAGTGCCCTGCGCGCGTTTCTTTTCGTATGCGCTGTTGCTTTCACGATGCCGTCGCTCACCGCGTGCTCGTCAGCGCCAGCTGGTTCACCGGTGGTCGACGAAGACGAAGCCAAGTTGCCACCCAAGGTCAAGTCGATGCGTGTGGTGAGTTCGTTTGGCGGTGTGCATCGGAAACTCGAAATCTCGCAGGGCGTGTGGTTCCAAGCCTTCTCGAATCGACTGCTCTTCCTTGATGCGAAGTCGGGAACAGTGCTTGCAGACCTTGAAGTCGCGCCACGCGGAACCACCGGTTCCATCCATGATTTTGTGCTTGGTCCAAATCGTGCGTTCGTCGTGCTTGATGGCGACGCTGTGGCCGAAGTCGACATCTCGGTTGTGCGCGCACCGGTCATCGTGGCGCGATGGGGAGTGCCCGAACTCGGCATCGTGCCGAAGCATGTCGCGCTTGTCGAAGGTGAGCCGTGGATTTCGGGTGATGGCGGTGTCGTACGCCTGCGCGACGCGCTTGCCGAAGGTGTTCCATGGGCCGAAGACGGCGAGAAAAAGCCTCGGCCGCAGCCGAAGCGTTTTCTTGAGGGGAAGAATGTTGGCATGGTGATTGGCGCTGTCGGCGGACCAGTTGCATGCGTTGGTCGCCGCATCACGCGCATCGCTGACGGCACCTATCTCGGCGCGGCAAGCAAACTCATCGAAGTGCCTGCGCAGTATGGCGGTGGCTACGGATTTGTGCTGCAAACGGGCGACGGCGCGCAAGTTGGTTTGATGGGGCTTGATTTTCGCGAGCGCTCGTCGAGCGCTGTACGCGGAGTTGTTCACTCGATTCGCATCATGGACGATCGCTTTTTCGCAGTGAACGACTTTGAAGTCGCCACATGGAAATTCGAGAAGACACCAGGCACCGATTCCACGGTGCATATCGATGGAACTCCCTCGGAACCAACGGAACATTTCGTGCTAGGCGCGTTGCTCTCGGTGCCAGTGAAAGGCGCGCTTGATGTCGGCAAGGTGCAGCGCAATCGCTTTGCCGTGTCGGGAACCTTCGGTCGTGCGCTCTATCGCTACCTCCCCGAAGGTGATCAGCCTGGCGATACCTTCTACTGGACCGAGCGGATGCCGGGTCGACTTGATGTCAGTGTGAGTGATCGACGACGCATCCTTGCGTCAAGTCGCGAGGGATCGTGGTTGTATCTCATCGGTGAGAAGGCAGAACTCACAGACAAACCCATCGCAGCGCCAGATCGGCCGCTGTTGGTTGCAGAAACAA
>JASGCF010000441.1 GCA_030054275.1 Limnohabitans sp.
CAGGCACAGAGAGAATGAGCCCCTTCCATGTATCGATGAACACATCAATCCATGGTTCCTCAGCGTTCGCGCCAAGTCCGATGGTCACATCCTCAAGCAGAATCTCTTCGTACTCGTACCAAGTGCGCAAGAACTCAACCAGCGGCATCGGCTCTTCGCCAAGATAGGTGTCGATCGAGCGGTACGCATCGCGCGAGCCAATCTCGACAACCGGCGTCACTTCCTTCGGGAGCAAGTTGAACGCGGCGTCAACCAGTGGTCGCAGGCGCTCGTGGCTCACCACCGCATGGAAGATGTAGGTGTCTGGCTCTTCCTCCGAGCCTTCCTGAAAGCGCACGATGTATCCCTGCTTCGGCTCGTGCAAATTCGTCTCGGCAACGCCAAGCGGTAACTGGTAGTCCCCGAGTCGAAGTCGCTCGAGACCTTCTGCAAGGCGAAAATCACGCATTGGCGCATAGTAGCGAGTGATGCGTCACTCGCCGAGATACGACGCAAGAACGCGCGGATCGACCAAGAGTTTGGCGGCATCGTCCGAGAGTGTGATTCGGCCCGTTTCAAGCACATATCCGCGATGTGCCAAGCGCAGCGCAGCGCGCGCGTTCTGCTCGACAAGCAAAATCGTCAGGCCGCCGCGATTCAGTTCTTTCACGGCCTCGAAAATGCGCGCAACCAAGAGCGGCGCAATACCCATCGACGGCTCATCCATCATCAAGAGCCGTGGCTTCGACAGAATTGCGCGACCAATGGCCAACATCTGCTGCTCACCACCGGAAAGCGTGCCGCCCAGTTGCGACGAACGCTTCTTCAGAATGTCGAAGAGTTCGTACACATGGGCGAGATCCTTCTCGACACCTTGCGGATCGTTGCGTGTGTACGCACCCATCATGAGATTCTCAAGCACCGTCATACGCGGAAAGATGCGGCGCCCCTCGGGAACCTGCACCAGTCCGCGCGGCACCAGCAAATCTGCGCGAATGCCGCCATCGCGATTCGCGATGCGCTCGCCAGCAAAGTGAATCTCGCCAGCGCGCAATGGAACGATGCCCGACGCGCACATCAAAGTCGTGGATTTTCCGGCGCCGTTCCCACCGATGAGCGTCACGATTTCGCCTTCTCGCACTTCCAACGAAACTTCGTGCAGCACTTCCACCGAGCCGTAGCCCGCGACAATGCCTTGGATCTGAAGGAGTGGAGTACCCGAACTCATCCGAGTTCCTCCTTACCGAGATACGCCTCGATACAACGCGGATCGTTGCGAATTTCTTCTGGTGTTCCTGCCGCGATCTTCTCACCATACTGCAGCACATGAATGCGGTCGGAGATACCCATCACGACGCGCATGTGGTGTTCGATGAGAACGACCGTCGTGCCAGCGTCGCGAATCGCCCGAATCAATCGCATGAGATCGACCGTTTCGGTGGGATTCATTCCTGCAGCGGGTTCATCAAGCAGAATGACCGAAGGCTTCGATGCAAGCGCGCGCGCGATCTCCAAGCGGCGCTGATGGCCATACGGCAGATTCGCAGCAGCGGTCTCAGCGCGATCCGCGAGGCCCACAAAGGTCAACAACTCCATCGCATCGTTGCGCGCCTGCGCGCGTTCTCGCAGTGCAGCTGGTAGCGCGAGCACTGCACCCATGAACCCAGTGTGCAGTCGTCGATCCATGCCAACAACAACATTCTCAACGAGCGAAAGTTCAGGGAAGAGTCGAATGTTCTGGAATGTGCGGGCGACACCAGCGCTTGCGATGACATCCGGCGTGCGCCGCGTGCGGGACCAAATCACCAGCCGACCTGCGCCACCAACCACTGCTCCAAGGAACAACGGAAGCCATGTGCCGACGAAACCGCCAGCAAAGAAACTCGTGAAGAATCCAGCAACGGCTTTCATCCACGGGAAAGGCTGCTGGAACACATAGTTGTCGATGATTGCGGCCTGCCACAAGGTCTCAACGCGCACGATGATCGCTAGGAAAATGGCAGTCGCGATGGCTGTCGACACGACGCCCGCCACAACGCGTGATGAAAGCTCGCGCTGTGGATCGCGTCCAGCGATCAAGACCCGCCCCTCTGTCGGCTCATACACGCCCGTGATCGCGTTGAAGAGGGTGGTCTTGCCTGCACCGTTTGGACCGATCACCGCAGTGATCGTCCCTTGTTTGACATCGACCGACACATCTTTCACAGCGGTCAAGCCGCCGAACCGCATGGTGACGCTCTCGACAGCAATCAGCGAAGGCGCACTCATTTCTTCACCGCCTTTCGAGTGTGCACGATGCCATCCGGTCGGAAGCGCATCATCAACACCAGTGCAAGGCCGAAGATGAGGTACTTGTAGTTGTCAGGCGATGACAACACATTTTCGGTCGAGCCAATGCCCGCGCGCTGCATGGCC
>JASGCF010000075.1:0-2850 GCA_030054275.1 Limnohabitans sp.
CGTACGAATGGAATTTCAGTGATGTCAACCCACCCATTCATGCGTGGGCTGCGTGGCGGGTCTTCCAAATCGATCGACGCCGATCAGGTGAAGCAGACCTTGATTTTCTTGCCACGATTTTCAATCGACTGTTGTTGAACTTCACTTGGTGGGTGAATCGCAAGGACTCCTCAGGCCGCAATATTTTTGAAGGCGGGTTCTTGGGCCTCGACAATGTCGGCGTCTTCGATCGCTCGCAACCGTTGCCTGGTGGCGGCCGCTTGCAACAAGCAGATGGCACCAGTTGGATGGCGATGTTCGCACTCACCATGATGCGTATCGCGATTGAATTGGCGCACGAACGCCCGCTCTATCAAGACATGGCCGCGAAATTCTTCGAGCATTTTCTGCAGATTGCAGAAGCGATGACGCAGATGGGCGGCAAGGGTATTGGGCTTTGGGATGAGAAGGACGGCTTCTACTACGACCTCATGCAGATGCCCGATGGCCGAGTGGAGCCAATCCGCATTCTCTCTGTGGTTGGCCTGATCCCGCTCTTCGCCGTCGAGACCATCGAGCCGGAAGTCCTTGCACAGTTGCCTGTCTTCCGCGAGCGACTGGAGTGGTTTCTCGCAGAGCGCCCGGAAATGGCTGCTCTTGTTTCACGATGGAATGAGCCCGGACGCGGCGAACGACGACTGCTGTCACTGTTGCGTGGACACCGCATGAAGTGTCTTCTGCGGAAGGCACTCGACGAGCGTCACTTCCTTTCGCCGTTCGGTGTGCGCAGTATCTCCCGCGCGCTCGCAGACAACCCCTACGCGTTGCGTATCGATGGCCGCGATTACTCGGTGCAATACGAGCCAGCAGAAAGTCGCAGCGGACTTTTCGGCGGAAACTCCAACTGGCGCGGACCGATTTGGATGCCAATCAACCTGTTGCTTGTCGAGAGTTTGCAGAAATTCCATCATTACTACGGTGACGAGTTCCGTATCGAACTTCCGGTTGGTTCTGGGCAGATGGGAACGCTGCGTGATGCTGCAGATGAAATCTCGCGCCGCGCCACGCGCTTGTTCCTCCCAAACGAGAGCGGTATCCGTCCATCGATGGCGATGCATCCTGCCTACGCAAGCGACCCAACCTTCCGCGAACTTGTGCAGTTTTACGAGTACTTCGACGGAGACACCGGTCGTGGCTGTGGCGCTGCACATCAAACGGGCTGGACTGCGTGCATTGCGAAGATGATGACGCCGCGCGGAAGCGCGCACGAAGAGCGATTTGCCTGACATCGAATTGAATATTGCGATGCCACCGGTTGCTTATGCGCGCGAACACAGCGTGAGCAGTTGCTGCTCAAACGCAGCGAGCACCGTGTCTTTCTCCAGATGTGCGACGGCGTAACTGCGCGCTTCGTGACCAAGCTCTCTCCGAAGTTCGCGATCATCTGCAAGCCGAGCAATCGCATCAACCATCATGGAGGTTTGTCCAGGGCGAACCACAATCCCTCGGCCTTCCACCACGCGCGCAACTTCTGTTTCAGGCATTGCGGTTGCAACCACTGGCCGACCACTGGCCAACATGCCTGCGAGTTTCGACGGCATCACGAGATCCGCTGCACCTGCACGCTGCGGGAGCACATGAATGTCCGCCAAGTTCAACAGTTGGTTGAGTCGTGCAGCGGGTTGCAAGTTCAAAAACCGCACATTGGCAAGCCCGTCGCAAAGTGTTTCCAGTGGCTCTCGACCAGGCCCTTCGCCGCTGAACACCATGCGAACTTTCGGACAACGCGAGGCAAGCGCTCTCGCGGCATCCGCCAGCGTTTCGAGGCCTTGCTTGGCACCCATACTGCCAGAGTAGAGGCACACGACTTCGTCATCGCGAATGCCAAGTTCTGCGCGCATCACGCTTGCTGTCGACATTGGGTGAACATCCTGCGTGTCAACCCAGTTCGGAAACAATGCGCCAGTCGAAATACCCTTCGCTTTCAAACGATCGAGCATGCGCGGCGAGAGCGTAGAGACGCGACAAAAGCGCCGCATGAGGGCGCGTTCGCCTCGTAACGCGATTCCATGCGCCTTTCCTGCAGAAAGAAGCCCAAGTTCGCGCGCCGCGTCGAGTTCGAAATCTTGAATGTGTAGCCACGCAGCAGCGCCAGAAAGTCGCGCTGCAATCCATGCTGTCGGGGTACACAACAGCGTTGGTTCGACGGTCCACACGACATCTGGACGCCACGCAACCTGCCGAAGCATGGCGGGGATACTCGACGCGGCGAAACTCGCAAGATGCAGCATGCGCGTGATACCGCGAGGCTTCGCTGGAACCCAAAGCGGGCAACGAGTGACTCGGATGCGTCCCTCGAACTTTGTGGTCCACCAATTGCGAAATCCGCGATGGATGCGCCACTCTGGGTAATAGGCGGGCGCAGTCACCACTCGTACATCGTGGCCACGCTCTGCCAACCATGTCGCCATTTCGCCCGTGTACTTTCCGACACCGGTCAATTCAGGGGAATAGTTGATGCCGTACAAAAGAAGACGCATGCGAACCGTCACTCACGAGGACGGGTTGCATCGGCACACGCAGGTGGGGTTCGCCACAAGCGTCCGCACATTCGCGCGATGTTGTGGATTTGCCGGCGGTGGTGATAATTGCTCACCAGCGACGATGCGCTGCGGCGCGAAGACCACGCACACGATGCGCACAACTTGCTCAACTCGCCGTATCGCTGCGGATACGGCTTCACCTCGACTCCTTGTGCCTCGACTCCTTGTGCCTCGGGCCCTTGTGCCTCGGGCCCTTGTGCCTCGACTCCTTGTGCCTCGGGCCCCGACGCGCTCTTTGGCCTCGCGCTTTCCTTGACGAGGCCTCGTC
>JASGCF010000075.1:2950-10716 GCA_030054275.1 Limnohabitans sp.
CGTCTTGAAAACTGGCAGACCCGTCATCGGGTCTTCATCGATATCCCGTTTCCCGAATGCCCGAACTTGCTAAACTCGCCGTCCCGCTGGTGGGGTGGCCGAGCGGTTGAAGGTACCAGTCTTGAAAACTGGCAGACTCGTCAGGGTCTCGAGGGTTCGAATCCCTCCCCCACCGTTCGGAGCGTTCGCAACCTGCTTCGCAACTTGCTCACTTTGGCGCGCCCTCGCTGCGCCGCCGAGCTTGACGGCGATCTGCGTCGCTTCTGTAAATCTTGTGCGCACGCGCAATTTCGGAGTGATTTTCCGTTATTCTGACGGACCTTGTCCGAAGAGCCGTCCATTCTTGAGCGCGTCGCAGCCGGAGATCCGGGCGCCCCATCCGAGTGCATCGCCCGCTTTAGCGGGTTGGTGTGGAGCTTGGCGCGCAGACTTTGTCCATCCGCCGCCGAAGCGGAAGACGCCGTCCAAGAGATCTTCATCGATCTTTGGAAGAGCGCGCCCCGCTTTGATGCATCCATTGCAAGCGAGACCACATTCGTAGCGATGATTGCGCGTCGACGACTCATCGATCGAGGACGCCGCCGCGCGCGCCGTCCTGAAGTCCCGCAAATTGCCGAAACCGTGGCGGATCCACGCGAGCGCCTCGATTTCACCGAAGCGAACGAGCAGCAACGGTTGGCGAAAAACGCATTCGATCAGTTGCGGCCAGAGCAGCAGCAAGTGTTACAACTTGCGATTCACCACGGCTGTTCGCACGAACAGATCGCAACAGCCACCGGAATGCCGCTCGGCACGGTCAAGACGCACGCGCGACGCGGACTCATCAAGATCCGGCAAATTCTTGCGGAACAAGGCGTGCTCTCACAGCAGGATCTTTCGCGTGCCTCAGGTGAGGCTCGGGAGGGACTTTCGTGAGTTCCTCCTCACCACGCGATGATGGGCGTTTCGCCCGCGAGTTGCGAGAAACGCTCGAAGAACGCTGCGTCGATCGCGCACTCTTTGGTGATCAACTTTCGCTCGATGAAAAGCGCGACGCAACTGCACTTGCATTCGACACCGACGCATGCATCGAAGAGTTCGAACGGATCGCGGCAGAACTTGATCTCTGCGATCTTGCGCGCGAAGCCTCGCGCGAGCGCGGTCGCACGCAGATTCCGCACACACTGTCCGCGCGACTCGAGGACATGGCGACTTCGTTCGCGCCGACTTCTTCCGCACAGCGTATGCAATTCGACCGACCACGCACACAACGCCAGCGCAAACTCGACTGGTTTTCGGCGGCTGCCTGTGTTGCCTTCGGCGCGGGTGCAACGCTTGCAGTCCTCCGACTTACCCCGCCGTTTCAACAGACGGTCCGTGCGCCACAATCGATCGGGTCTGTCGATCCGGTGGACTTTCTCAAGAGTCATCCCGATGCCGTGCATTGGCCGTGGGCTGGCACCGACGACAGTCATGTTGCCGCGCGAGTCGACGGCGAAGCCTACTTCGATGCCGCATCCGGCGATGGCCTGCTTGTGATCGAAGGACTTGCGCCAAACGACCCGACGCAAGAGCAGTACCAATTGTGGATCTTTGATAAGTCGCGCGATGCACGATACCCCGTCGACGGTGGGGTCTTCGATGTCGATGCCGCACGCGTGGCGCTTCCGATTGCTGCAAGGCTTCCAGTTTCGGAACCAATGATGTTTGCGGTCACCGTGGAAAGACCGGGCGGAGCGGTTGTGAGCGATCGTCGCATCGCGCTCCTCGCAAAGCCGTGAGCGCATCAGTCATGCGCGCAATTTCCGCTTCGCAAGCATCTCTTGCCGCGCTGTTGTCGATTGCGTCAAAAGCGCAACGCACACGACGCGCGCGCTTTCGTACCATGACGCGTCTATGCAACCATTGCACTTCCTGCATCACTCGGCGCTTGCGCTCACGATTCTCACTTCGCTGACCACGCTCGCGAGCGCAACACCCGATGAGCCCAATCCAACGATGGGTCTCTGCCGCTACCCAGACATCTCAAAGGACTCGATCGTCTTCACCTATGGAAACGATCTTTGGATCGTGCCGAAAGAGGGCGGCACTGCGCGCCCGCTTGCGAATCCACCAGGATTTGAAGGTTCATCACGATTCTCGCCAGATGGAAAGTCCATCGCGTTCCGCGCAAACTACGACGGCGGAAACGACCTCTACACGATGTCGGTCGACGGCGGCATACCGCAACGCGTCACCCATCACCCAGCAAGCGAAGGGTTGTGCGAGTGGACTCCCGATGGCACAGGCCTTGTCTTCATGACTGCAGCGCTTGAGGGACTCGGCCGCGCGCAGAAGTTGTACACCATCGCCGCGACCGGCGGACTGCCCGAAAAACTTCCTGTCCCCTACGGCGCGAACGGCTCGATCGATAAGACCGGCGAATGGTTGGTGTACACGCCGCACTCGACCGACACGCGCACATGGAAGCGCTATCGCGGCGGTATGGCGACCGATGTGTGGCTCTTCAATCTGAAGACAGGTGAGTCGCGACAAATCACAGATTGGGAAGGCACAGACACACTTCCAATGTGGCACGGTCGCCGCGTCTACTTCCTGTCGGATCGCAGCGCAGCGGAAGGCAATGTGCTGAATGTGTGGAGTTACGACATCGACTCGAAGGACACAAAGCAAATCACGCGCTTTCAAGAGCATGATGTGAAGTGGCCCGCGATTGGACCAGACGACGGCGGTGCCGGCGAAATGGTGCTGCAACACGGTTCGCAGATCTACCGACTTGACCTTGGCAACAACGCGTCAAGTCCGGTCAAAATTGTGGTGCCTGGTGATCGCGAAACATTGCGCGTCGCGATCGTCGATGCGGCGGAAGATATCCAAGGCGCGTCGATTTCCCCGACTGGGAAGCGCGTTGCGGTTGTGGGCCGCGGGGACATCTGGTCGGCGCCCGCAGAGAACGGAACGCCCCGCAACATGACGCGCACCGACGGCATCTTTGAGCGCTCTGCCACTTGGAGCCCAGACGGCAAAACCATCGCCTTCTTCTCCGACGCAACTGGTGAGTATGAGCTCTACACCATGCCAGCAGACGGACGCGCGGACGGTAAACCAGCGGAGCCAAAGCGCATCACGACCAACGGCGCGCACTTCCGCACCAGCATTGATTGGGCACCAGACTCAAAGAGCGTTGTGATTCAAGATAAGGCTGGCAACATCGAACTCGTGAAACTCGAGGATGGGGCCACGACGCAACTCGACAAAAATCCAGAGGCTCCGCGCCAAGTCGGAATTTCGTTCTCACACGACTCGCGTTGGATCGCGTGGAGCCGCTCGTGCGACACATCCGAACTCGATGCGATCTACCTCTACGACACACAAGCGAAGGATGCAGCACAAGCAAAGCGCCAAGTCACCAACGGCTTCTACGCGGACGGCGATCCAACCTTCGATCGCAAGGGCGACTGGCTTGTCTTCACCAGTCAGCGCAACTTCGCGCCGACCTATGGCGACTTCGACACCACATGGATTTACAACAACTCGCAAGTCTTGATGGCCGTGCCGCTCAAGAAAGACTTCAAACTTCCGTGGCTCGCAACAAGCGATGAAGAAGGCCAAAAAGACGAGATGAAGCCAAGCGGAGGCGGAGCGCCGAGCGCTGCACCTTCAAGCGGTGACGCGCGCCCGGCTGGCGCGCCTCCAGGCGGACGACGACGACGCGGAGCAGAACTCGGTGTTCCGCTTCTGAGCGATCTGCCGCTCGTTCACAACGACGCACAAGATGAGAAGCAGGACGAGAAGCAGGACGAGAAGAAAGACGAGAAGGGCGACGGAAAATCAGGTGAAACCGCGCCGTCTGCGCAGGCTTCAGGCCCAAGCGGAACTTGGAAAGTCTCGGTCACGATGCCTGACGGCCCCATGGAGGTGACCTTTGAAATCACCGTCGCAGACGACAACACCGTGAAGGCCACATTCACCTCGAAGATGGGTTCCGGTGAAGCGAGCGGCACATGGGATCCGGCGACCAAGACACTCAAACTTGCTGGCACTTTCCAGAAGATGCCGTTCAGGATTGAGACGGTTGTCGATGGCGACACGCTCAAGGGCACAGCGACGGGCGAAGGCCAAGATGGCCCGATGACGCACGAACTGACAGGTTCGCGCGCTGCGACCGACAAGAGCGACGCAGCGAAGAAAACAGAAAAGAAGTCGGTCGAAATCGATGTCGAAGGATTCGAGGCGCGCGCTGTACGACTTCCGGCTGCGGCTGGGGGGTTCGGCTCACTGGGTTTCAATGACAAGAATGAACTTGTGTACGGCCGCGACGGATCCGTGCGGGTGCTCGACCTCTCATCGAAGTCGCCGACCGAAGCAACTGGCGCAACCGGCATGCGCTTCGCACTGTCCGCGGATGGCAAGAAGTTGCTCATGGGTGGTGGCCGCGGCGGCGCATCGATCGCTGGTTCTGGCGCAGGCGCGACGGCGAAGCCGATCGTGTCGAGCCCGATGCTCGTTGAAGTGCACCCGCGGCACGAGCGCGCGCAGATTCTCGCAGATACTTGGCGCATCTTCCGTGATTATTTCTACGACCCCGGCATGCACGGCGTCGATTGGAACGCGATCCGCGCGAAGTACGAAGCAATGCTGCCAGCGTGCGTGACGCGTGAAGATCTCAACTACCTCATCGCAGAGATGATCTCGGAACTCAATGTTGGCCATGCCTACTTGCAAGGGCCTGGCGATGTCGAGAACACAGCAAGCCGCAATGTCGGCCTGCTCGGGGTGACCTTCGAGCGCGCCACCAACGAAGATGGCTCGCCCGCGAATGCATGGAAACTCGCGAAATTCACGCGTGGTGGAGATTTCGATGACGCGGCACGCAGCCCGCTTGCCGCGCAAGGTGTCGGCGTCTCCGAAGGCGAGTACCTCATCGCTGTGAACGGCGAACCTGTTGACACAGCGAAGGATCCGTGGGCACCGTTCATCGGACTCGCAGACAAGGCAGTCACGCTGACGGTTTCGAAGAAGCCAACCCTCGACAAGGACGCTCGCGACATCGTCGTGAAAACACTTTCGAGCGAAGATGAACTGCATTACGCCGCGTGGGTTGAGTCGAAGCGCAAGCGCGTGGAAGAACTCTCCGGCGGCAAGATTGGTTACATCTATGTGCCAAACACCGGCGTCGATGGCCAGACCGAACTCGTGCGCCAGTTCTTCGGTCAACGCACAAAGCCAGCGCTGCTCATCGATGATCGCTGGAACGGCGGCGGTCAGATCCCAACGCGCTTCATTGAACTCCTCAATCGTCCTGTGACCAACTACTGGGCGCGTCGTGATGCCCGCGACGGCGTGTGGCCGCCGGACGGCCACTACGGCCCGAAGGCAATGCTGGTGAACGGCCTCGCTGGTTCGGGTGGGGACATGTTCCCGTGGCTCTTCAAGCACAACAAACTTGGTGAAGTGATCGGCATGCGGACATGGGGTGGCCTTGTCGGTATCTCGGGCAATCCAAGTCTGATGGATGGCGGAACCATCGCTGTTCCCACCTTTGGTTTCTACGAAACCGACGGCACCTGGGGCGTCGAAGGTCACGGCATTGACCCGACGATTGTGGTGATAGACGACCCAGCGAAGATGAAGGATGGAGGCGACCCGCAGCTTGAGAAAGCTGTCGAAGTGCTGCTCAAAGAGATCGAGACGAAGGGATACAAGGCTGTTCCGAAGCCGAAGTATCCAGATCGTCGCGGGATGGGACTTCCAGAGAGTGATAAATAGTCGTCCCTCGTACGGGATGGTCCGTGCTCGTACGGGCTCGTACGGTCGGCGCTACCGCAACAACAACAACCCCCCGCCACGCGCGGGGGGTTTTTTGTTTTTGCAACCAAGAGAGATGATTTTCACCCCCTTTGGAGTAGTTTCCGAATTCGGCGCGTCCGCCGCGAGGAGCTTTCTTATGCACATTCGTCACGATGTTCGTGTTACAGCCATCACCGCAGCTGTTGCTGCAGCAACACCGTTCGCTTCAGCGCAAACCTGCACAGATCTCGGCATCGATCCATCGTGCTGCGAAGCCGTTTGCTCGATCAACGCCGATTGCTGCAATGTGCTTTGGGATTCAACTTGTGATCTTCTGCTTGCGAAGGTCGGCTGCATTTGCAGCGATGTGACCCTCATCAAAGGCGATTCGCAACCGATCAGCACTTCAAGCGCCGGAATCGATCTCAATCTGTCGGGCATCTGCGATCCAGGTCCTTATGGCGACGACATCATTCACAACGCAACGCTGTATCGCTGGGTCGCACCAGCATCTGGAACATTCACACTCTCGACCTGCAACAGCGCAAGTTTCGATACTCGCCTTGCTGTTTTGACCGCATGTGATGTGTCGACCACGATCGCGTGCAACGACGATGTGTTCTCGACTTGCGCTGGCTTCACCAGCGAATTGAGTTTCCAAGCGACCGTTGGGACGACCTACTACTTCGCCGTCGGCGGGTATTCCGAAGCCGATGTTGGCTCGGGAACCATGTCGATCACACAGTTTGAGGTGAGCCTCACACTGCAAGGCGCGCACCAATACACGATTGCTGCTGGCGGTAACGACCGCTGGTACGCGAAATACTCGGTCGGTCCCGGTGCAACTTGGGATTTGCTGCGTGACAAAGCGATTGAGATGGGCGGCACGCTCGCATGCGCCAACAGCGTGAGTGAGAATCGCATGCTTGGCTCTGTCCACATCGCGACGGGGTCTGGCGCACGAACAGCGTTCGGCCTCGTGCAAGATCTTGGTGACAAGAACTACGCAGAACCAGCTGGCGGATGGAAGTGGGTTGATGGCGGCGCGCTGACCTACGGCTCATGGGCTGCGAATGAGCCAAACGACGGTGGCGGCACAGAGCATGTCGGTCAGTTTGTGGCGTACTACTTCGGCGAGTTCTGGAATGACCTCGCAAGTACTGTCGCGTGGACGCATGTGCTCATCGAGTATCCGAACGCACTGCCAGAGTTCACTACTCCGGCGAATGACGAAGTCGGCGGCGCAACGCCGCTTGTTGTGGGCGTGCAACAAACCGTCTCGTTCGTCGGTGCAACCACTTCGGCAACGCCACTCGCCTGTGAAGACGCGATGCACTACGACCGTTGGTACACCTTCACGCCTACGAGCAGCGGCTCGTACGACCTCACCGCGTGCTCGAACGGGTTCACCGCAGCCGTTGAGATTCTCGACGCATCGGGCAAACTCATTGGCTGTACCGGCGGCCAATGCCTCTCGAGTTTCTTCTTGCTTGGCGGAAATACCTACACCGTGCGCGTTGGATCCGCGGAAGGCGATCGCGCGGGCGCACCGACCATCCTGTTCGTTCCGACGCCGGAGATCGTGTCGCTTGATGCAATCAGCGTGAACTTCGTCGGCGGAACCTACCTCGACGGCGCGGATGGCGGGCGCTGCAACAGCACCGCCACCATTCCTGCCGGAGCCGGCGCGTGGGGCACGCTGCAATGGTCGAATGTGGTTGGCGCGTCGAACGCGGCAGCAGACGGTTACGCAGCCGGTGGCAACGGCAACGCGACCACGAACCTCAAGGATGGGCACGGCACTGCGACATCTGCGTCGGTCTCGTTCGGCGTGAACAACACATGGCGTATCTATTCGTTCCCTGCGAATGACACAGATCGCATGCGCCGCGGCTACCTCGACTCAAATGGCTTTGCGCAAGTCGATGTGGCGCTCAGCAATCTTCCGTACCGCCGCTACACGATCGTGGTGTACTTCGGTGCCGATGGCGCAGACC
>JASGCF010000076.1 GCA_030054275.1 Limnohabitans sp.
CCATCCACTCGATGGCGATCTTCCGCGTGCAACATCTCGGCGCGGGCTACTTCTATGGTCGCTTCAATGAACTCACGGGCACGGCAACTTGGCCGCTCGATGACAGCGCCGCACCGACCTTCGATGTGACAGCGGAAGTGAAGAAGGTCGATACGGGCAGCGAAAAACTCGACGGAAATTTGCAGGGACCAAACTTCTTCAATCAAGCGGAATTCCCGACGATTCAGTTCAAGTCGAAGTCGGCGGAACGCGTTGGTGAGCGTCACTGGAAGGTGAAGGGTGATCTCACGCTGCGCGGCGTGACGAAAGAAATCGAAGTCGACTGCACGGTCTCGGGCATCGGCAAAGGTCCGACTGGTCAGAAGGTCGGCTTTGAGTGCATGTTCACCATCATGCGCGCCGACTACGGCATGAAGTGGGGCATTGAAGCGCCGAAGGGCGCGCTTGGGAACGAAGTGCGTATGACGATCTCGCTCGAAGGCGATGTTGCGAAAGCGGCTGGTTGATCGATGGACGGCGTCGTTGGCTACCTCGTGTCGGTGGTGGTGATTCCCGCGCTCGTCGCGGCGGCGGTTGCGTCGATCGCTCTGGTCACGCCGCTTCGGCGCCGCGCATGGGCCGTGGAGTGTTTCCCCGCCATGGCGGTGGCGCTCGCGTTTCTCGTGAGTTTCACGAACGAACTTGGGTGGACAGCGGTTGCGCGACAAGTTGTCACGATCGAAGGTGACGACGCGCCGTTCGAGCGTTGGCATCGCCTTGGGCTTGCTGCGCTGATGCTCATGATCGGTGCAGTGTGTATGGTCGGCGCAGTGTGCATCGTCGCGGCGCGCATGCGCATGCCGCGCGGTGGAGCGCCGATCGTGACCATGGTCGCGCTTAGCATCGCTGGCGCGCTTGCGGCGCAATTCGTGCAGTTTCCGCAGCCGACACTTCTCAAACAACTCAGCCTCGCAGCCCTCGTCCTCGCGGCCGGTGTAGCGCTCCCCCTTGCAGGCGGAGCGATCTATTGGATCGCGTGGGGCGCGTTTGGAATCGTCGCTGCGCTCGCTGGACTTGGTGGTTTCGCGTCACTCGCCGTCATGTGCGGTGCTGTGAGCGTGGCGTCGCTTCTTATCGCGATACTCGCCGCGATCGGCGGAAAGTTTGCGAAGGACGCGAAGCCCATTGAAGCGACTGGAGCGCCGCTTGTTGTCTGTGCCGTGATGATCGCACTCGCTGCGCGCTGTGGTGATGCGTACGACCAATCTCAGACGCCCGATTGGCTTTGGTGGCTCGTGCCGCTCGTGCCTGGTTTCGCGCTGATTTTCACGAAGCAAGCCTTGCGCGCGCCATCGATCGCTGCCGCCACATTCTGGCGCACGCTTGGCGCAGCACTCGCAGGCGTTGCGATCTTGGGCGCTGCGCTCATGATCGACGCATCGCGTGGCACGGGCAAGAGTGATGCCGACGATCCATACGCAGATATGTACGGTGGTTGATCGCCGCTCGCGCCTGCGTTCAGCAGCCCACGCCAGCTTCATCGAACATGATTTCGAATGCGCCGCTTGCAGCATCACCATGGATAGTGAAGCGCACGGCCAAGCGTCGGCTCTTCGGTCCTTCGCGCTGCGCTGCGTGCGCAAGTTCGATGCGCACGCGCACTGGCTCATTTGTTGGGATTTGCTTCGACATGCGCAGTTCGAGTGATGTACCCCACACGGGAAATGCCTTTGTTGCATAGCCGAGCATGCGCAGTGTCGAGACGATCGCGGCGTCGCCAGCGAGACGAATCGCAAGCGGCATCGACACAAATCCGACAGGGCTTGTGACCGCGAACTCAAACTCGTAGGCGTGTTTGCCTTCACTCGACGCGGAGAGATACGCGAAACGCTCTTCGCACAGATCCTCGCGCAAGACTTTGCTCGAGAGCGGCGCGATCACATCAAGTGCAAGTGGTGCGCGCTCGCACTGGCTTGAGGAGAGCGCATTCCATGCATGTCCACGCGCCAATGGTTCGTCGAGCGATGAGGCTCGCTGCGCTGTTCGTTGCAATGTGCCATTCGTACGCACAACGACGGTTCCGCCCGCTCGACGACCATTGAAGGTGCTCGCAAGCGACGCGCAGTACGCGCCCGCGTGTTGCACAAGCACTGGATCACCGACGCTCAGATGGGCGGTGTTGGTTGCTGGCAAGAGCGTGTCACCCGAGAAGCACAGCGGTCCGCCAAGTGCATCATCACCGTTGGTTGCGAGCGTCGCGCCATCAGGTCCGAGGACAGGGTGATGCCATGAAAGCAGCGTGATCTTGGCGAGTTGATCGGTGCCAACATCGAGGATGGTCCAGCGCCGACCGCGGACGCGTTTGACTGTCACGACAGATCCAAGAAGCGCGACTGCGTTGCCGACCAAGGCGTGTCCAGGCTCGACGAGGTAGGTGAACCGCGGATCGAGCGCGCTGAGAAGCGCATCTCCAAGCGCATCGATCGATGGGAACTCGTCGGTCGAGGTGAATGGAATGCCTAGTCCACCACCCAAATCAATCACGGTTGGCAGTACGCCCGTGCGATCGGCGATGGCATCCGCGAGTTCACCAAGATGCGTCGCGAGTTGAACGAACGGCTCGACATGGTCCATCTGCGTTCCAACATGTGCGTGCAATCCTGCAACGCGTAGCGTGTACAACGACGCAACGGCTTCGACGACCTCCTCTGTGGGAATGCCGAATTTGCCCGTCTTTTTCGCATGCGATGTGAGTTCACTCCACGATTCGCTCTGGCGGTAGCGAATGTCGATCGAAGGATTGACCCGTACGAGCAGCGTGCCCTGTGGTCGTGGATGTCCGGCTGCAAACGCGCGCGCAGCGTGTCGATCAAGTTGCGTCAAAAACTCGCACGAATCGGCGACAACCGTGCCACCAGAGATGAGGACGCGCCAAGCGGTCATCAGATCAGCAGCAGGGGAGTTGTACGCAATGCGGTTGTCGGGGAAGCCAGCAAGGCGCGCGAGCAACAGTTCTGCAGGCGACGCACATTCGGCGCCCGCGCCCGCCGCCGCGAGCATCTCAAGCACCGCTGGAGAAGGATTCGCCTTCACTGGAAAGAGCACGCGCTCCACACTTCCGACAACGCGAGTCCAACACGCGAGGTTGGCGAGCAATTGCGCTTCTGAAACAATCCAGACATTCGAGCCGTGTTCAGCAAGCACTGCACGAAGATCAAGTGCGGATGACCAACATTCGATCGACGCATGCGTTTCGGCGAGCGAGGCCAATTCCAATTCGAGTGGTTGAATCGGAAGGGATGCACCATGGCCGGTGCGGCTGCGTGCGATCGCGCGACGGGCGGAAGTTCTCTCAGACATGGCAAACTCCTCACAGCGCGGGTCGGACGAGACCACAGGGCTGCACCTCCGTTCCGGCGTTGCCCGACCGATCTCTCAGATGTTGTGAGGTCTTTGCCAAAAAGTGCGGTCTGAGCCCCTCAAGCGGAGCATGTGACACGCGTTGGCCGTCGCGAATGCGGTAGACATGGATAGACATGGATAGACATGGACTATCGCATCGCGTGCCATTTCAGATTACGGACGGGAAGAGGGCGATGCCGCGGGGGCTTGGGCCGGCGAGGCTTGCGTTTCCGTCGGAGACGCAGCGAGCCACCGAAGAACTTCGTCGCAGCGCGTGACGCTACTGGCCCGCTCTCCGCTCTGCTGTACGAAGGCCTCGCGAACGCTCGTTGCACGCTCCTGCGCCTCGGCGCGAGCTTCCGGAGCGAGGTCGATGGATAGGAGTTGCGCCAACGCGAGTTCAATGCGATGGGTGGTCTCACTCTTCGGGCCGAGTTGCGTCATTGCATGCGCCAAGTCCTCGCGGTACATGACAAGAAGTGAGGGAAGCGCGCTCGAGACCACTGCGTACGCCGGATCCCGCGGCTTTCGTAGCGTCAGAGCAAGTTCGCGCGCAAACTCACAGCGCGCTGTACTCGCCGCGAGAGGGTCGTTTGCAAGTTGCGCCAGCCGCGCAGGTTCATCACGAAGCGCACGAAGGAGGGTGTCTCCGCCATCACGCTGAAGAATGGCGCGGAAGTAGTAGTTCCCCGCGCTCATCGCCTGCGTGGATTCGAACTGTCGCGCGATTGCAAACTCTTCCAGTGCTGTCTTGAGTGTCGTCATCGCGAGATCATCGTCGTTGTCGTTCGCGCGAATTTGATAGGCGCGCGCGAGATGTCGACGCGTATTTGCGCGCAACGAGATCGACTCATTACTGTTGTCGACAAGTGCTTCGATGCTGCCAAGATGCAACAAAATCGCTTGATCAAGGTTGCCAAGATCTCGCAATGTTGTTGCGAGTTGCGTGCGACCAGCGGTGGTTGCAGGATGACCCTTCCCGAAGTGCGCCTCACGCAAAGCAAGCGATTCTTCCGCAAACGGCAGCGCTTCGAGCGGACGCTTGGAGTTGGTGAGCATGAAAGAAGCGTTGTGCAACATGCGCGCGCGCTCAAGCGGGCGCAAGTCGTCGAGCGATTTCGCCAACAGCGCTGCATCGATTGCTTGCTCTGTTGCTTCGGGAAGCCGGCCGGCATCTCCAAGCGCGAGTGCTCGTGTCGACATCGCGTTTGCGAGGGTGTGTAACGCGCGTGCTTCGCGCGCCATCTCGATCGCGCGCTCTGCTTCGGCAAGCGCCTCGGCATGCAAGCCTGCAAAGACAAGCGCTGCTGCATGAACCGCGTGCGCTTCTGCGATCTCCGATGCAGGCACTTGTAAAGCGGTGAGCGTTTCGATGGCGGTTCGTGCTGCACTTGGAGCTTGTGCGCGATCACCTGTGCGCATCAGCGAGCGTGCTTGAGCAAGAAACACTTGGGCGCGCGCGCGTGCTTGGTCTTGTCGATCAAGCAACACGGCTGCGCGGGCGTATTGCTCGACGCTGCGTGCATACTCGCCAATCTCAAAGAACGCCACACCGAGTGTGGTGCGAAGATCCGCTTCAGACTCTCGCGGCGTTCCCGCGCGTTCGATGCTCTCAGCAGCGAGTGTGAGAATTTCACGGGCGCCCGCACGATCTCCAGCAACTTCACGCTCTCGCAAGTTCGACAACAGATCTTGGAAGAATCCGTTCATACGCTCTGCGCGCGTGCGGGCTTGATCCGCCTCATCCGCGCGAGCGATTGCGGCGTTGCGCGCGTCGCGTGCCTCAACAGCAAGCGCGGCAGAAACGACGGTGCCAGTCACAATGGCTGCGAGCGTCAAACCAAGAAGTGCGGCGACGGTGCGATGTCGTCCGACAAACTTACGAGCCACATACCACGCGCTTGGCGGGTGGGCATCAATCGGCTCACCTGTGGTAAATCGTGCAAGGTCGCGCGCAAAACTTTCCGCACTCTGGTACCTGCGTGCACGATCTTTTTCAAGCGCGTGCATCGTGATGAGATCGAGTTCGCGTGCGAGACCCTTGCGTATCCGTGATGGCGCGACGGGCGTGCGTGTGCGAATTTCTTCAAAGAGCGGAAGAATCGCAAGCGTTCCATCAAACGCAGCGCGTCCAGCAAGTGCGCGATAGAGGAGAAGTCCAAGCGCGTGGACATCGGTACGCGCGTCGATGTCGCGCGGGTTCCCAGCAATTTGTTCGGGCGAAGCCCATGCGGGAGTTCCTGCAAAGCCGCCCGTTCTTGTTGCGGTTTCGGTGGTCGCGTGCAGACCTTTTGCCAACCCAAAGTCGAGCACCTTCGGTTCGCCTGATGGCAGCACGAGTACATTCGACGGCTTCAGGTCGCGGTGCATGATGCCGCGTGCGTGCGCAGCGGCAACAGCGTTGGCGACCTTCGTAAGACACGCGACGATCGCGGCGAGCGCTTCTCGTGCGGTGACTCGGTTCCAAAGTTCATCGGCCCAACGGTCGAGGGGTAGCCCATCAATCCACTCCATCACCATGAGCCTGGCGCCATCATCGATAGGTGCTGCGAGAAGCGCCACAACATTCGGGTGCCCCAGCGAAGCAAGCGCCTCTGTTTCGCGCTCGAATCGATCGGCTTCGATCGCGCGCGCATCAACGAGCGGCAATCGCTTGATCGCAACGCGCCGGCCCGTGCGCGGCTCCATGGCTTCGTACACCGTGCCTTGCACGCCACGCTGCACAACGCGAACGAGCTGGTATCCGGCGAGATGTCCGAGTTCGTGCATCGTGACCGCTTGCGCGGTGCGCTGCATCCATGCGTCGGATAGAAAAACTTGGGTAATGCCCAAATCCTCTCGTGAATCCCCGCATGACGTCCCGCGTGCATCCGTCTTCTCCACCGACGCTGCCAGCTGCTCGCCGGTGACTTCCTCGCGGCGCAGCGTCAACCGTCTTCCTCCGCGATCTGCGCGCTCACCAGTTCCTGCATGCGATCGCGAATCCGTTGCTTCACCTTGTGTACTGCTTGCGTGGTCGTCGCGAACGCTTCCGCCGTGCTCTCGACCGATGTCCCCGCAAGAAGTCTCTCGAAGATGGCCACGCTGTCCGGCGAGAATGTCCGCCGGATTTCCGTGAATGCCATCCTGAAGTGGTGATCGATCCATTCGTGCTCGAAGTGACGCTGTGCTTCCAACTCGGCCGAGAAATCCGCCGCCTGATCAAGCTCGGTGGGCGCTGCGCGTCCACCCGAACTCTTCACTTCGACTAGGCCCTCTGAGGCGGCCTTTGGACGCGGCTTTGCAGATTGTCTTGAAATCTCATTGCGGACGGCGCGAAAGAGGTAGTCGCGAAAGCGTCCCTTCGACTTATCAAGCGTAAATCCCTGCATGGCAGAGAGAAGCGATTGAAAAACCGATTGCGCCACATCTTCCGCGTCAGATTGCTGCAGGCCTTGGCGCATGGCGAACCGCACCACCAACTCTCGATAGCCGTTCTCGAACCGCGACCACGCAGCCTCGTCGGACGGGTCGCGCAAGCGCGCGATGAGCGTGTGTTGGGTTTGCGGGACGACCATGAGCCACCAATGTAAGGCACAGTTGCAGGGTTTCGAAGTGAGAAACAGGGGAACTGCGCCGAGCACGGAACGATTGCAGCGTTTCCATGTCACGACGGCGATGCGACTCAGGGCTCGCTGCCGTTTTCGGACGCGGTGCGCTGAGGCGAAGGTGCGTCGCGGCGGACGAACCACGCCGTCGATCGGGTTTTGTCAAGAATGACACGATCTCTGAGAGGTATCGTGCACCGCGCACTCCCACAGCAGAGCCGCCGAAGAGCCGCCGAAGTACCGCATCATTGATCGAAACGCCATGCATCGCTTCCACAGTCATGACGCTTGAGAATCTCGAACCACTCCTCATCGTTCCACCTCTCGTGGGTGGTGCGCTGGCGTTGCTCGCGGTGTGGGCAGCGGTGCGCTCGTCGCGGATGCGACGATTTTTGGACGACACGCCAACTTCGAAGACGGCGGGCGTCTTCATCGGTGATGTTGAGTTGCAGGGAACAGCAGAGACGCCCGAGCCATTCACAAGTTACTTGTGGGGTGGAAAATGCGTCTTGTACAGTTGGAGTATCGGTGAGCATTGGAGCCGCCTCGTCACCGAGACCTACACCGATTCGAAGGGCAATCGACGCACGCGCACGCGTCGTGAATCGGGTGTCACCACCATCGCTTCTGGCGGCGACTCTGCGCCGTTCTACTTGGTCGACGATACAGGGCACATTCTCATTCGCCCGAAGGGTGCGAAACTCGAAACGCGCACAGTGTTCAGTCGCACAGTTGGCCGCGGCGATCCGCTGTATTACGACAAGGGGCCGCAAGGTGCTGTGGCAAATTCGGATCATCGCCGCACATTCACCGAGGAAGCGATTCCGATGCATCAGGCCATCTTTGTGCTCGGTATGGCGCGCGAGCGGAAAGACATTGTTGCGGCCGAGATTGCAGAGAATCCTGACGCTGTGCACTTTCTCATTTCGGTGCGTGATGAAAAGGCCATCGCGGGTGGGTATGCGTGCGGTACATGGGGCTGGGCGATTTTCGCATGCATCTTGTTTGCAAGCGGCGTGGTGATTGCCGAGCGAAATGGCCGTTTTTTGCAGGAAACATCGATCGCGATCTATGTCGGTGCAGCGCTGATCTTTTTGTTCGTGTACGCGATTGCGTGGTCTATCACGGTGTTCAACTCCGTCCTTCGGCTTCGCCAACGCACGCGACGCGCGTGGTCAAACATTGATGTGGAACTCAAGCGCAGGCACGATCTCATTCCGCAACTCGCGGAATGCGTGAAGGGCTACGCCATGCATGAGCGTGATACACAGCGATTGGTTGCGCTCTTTCGTACGCAGTATGCGCTTCGTCCAGAAGAAGTCCGAGGCGGCGAAGCGAAAGTGGTTGGTCTGACGCCGATATTGCAAATCGTGCAAGAGGCGTACCCGGATCTGAAGGCATCGGAGTCGTTTCTTGCCTTACAACGAGAACTCGTGGTGACCGAGAGTCGCATTGCGATGGCGCGCGTGTACTACAACGGACTTGTGAAGTCATTCAACGCACGCTTGACGGTGGTGCCTGATGCGTGGATTGCGCTCGTCGCGCGGTTAAAGCCCTTTGCCTTCTTCGAAGCAAAGGGACTCGAACGCGAAAGCGTGCATGTTGACTTTGCGAAGTGAGCGCTCGTTTGACACATCAATCAACGAATGCGCAAGACGCCAGTACGGTCGACTGCATGTATGACGCTGTCGTGGATCCAAAGCGAGCGCAATTGCTCTTCGCAAAGTTGCAGCATCAACTGTTCTTCGAGTGTCGATGCATCAAGAATGCGCAGCGTGCCGTCTGCGCCGCCGGTGACCAAGCGCGCGCCGTCGTCTGTCACGGCCATGCACGACACGCGCGTGCGCTGCCTGCGCGTTGACGCGAGTACCCGTCCGCTGCGTGCGTCGAGCGAGACGATGAGTCCGTCGCGGTCGGCTGCGAAGATGCGAGTGCCATCGGATGACGCGGCGACATCGGTGCAACTCGCGCCGATCGAACGACGCCATCGTTCGCGACCATCATGCGCATCAAGCGCAATACAGCCAAACTGCCGCGATGCAACGATCGCGGTCTCGTTTGCGCCGTCAAGCGCAAGCGACGGAATTCCTTGTGGTTCGTGAATGTCGTCGGAACGAAGTGAGGTGGTCGACCAACGCACGCGTGCCGCCTCGATCTCGACCAAAGAAAGCGTGCCATCTTCGCGAAGAACGAGCGCTGTGCTGTCATCGGGAGCGATGGCCACGCGCGAAACTGCGCCCTCGCCTGGTATCGGTGGAAGTGGTCGCTCGACATCGCTTGCGATTTCCGAAAGTCGCGCATCAACTCGCGCATCAAGTCGTGTCGCTCGTGGCGTGTTTGGGCGCATTGCGTTGGGAGGTTCGATGCGCAACGAACGACCTGTTCGAGAGAGCGGATCGATCGAACCGCTGCCGATCCACGCATCGCGTGCCTTTGCCTCCGCGATGCTCAGCGCGCCCTGTGACGCCGTTGCCAGTGAGCCATCGGCGGAAGCGGCGATCGACCAGACGATGTCGTTCGAAAAAGGCATTGCCGCGATGGGTGACCCATCTTCGACCCGCCACAGCCGAAGCGACCCATCTGCACTGGCCGTGAGCATGCGGGTTGCATTGTCGCGGGTATCGATATCAATACTCCAGACTGCGTCGTGATGTCCGCGTGCAGTCCACAGTGCTTGAGGTTTCATCGGTTCGTAAAGCCGCACCGTGCGGTCCCATCCGCCAATCGCGAGCCGAGTTCCATCGGGCGTCCAGCGAAGCGCTACCTGATTTGCCTGCGGTGTCTCAAAACGCGTGACGACGCGAAGCCCATCGCTTGAACGCGCAAGCAGCACTGCACCGCCGTGTCCCGCCACCGCGAGGAGCGCAGGGTCGGTTGGCGAGAACGCGACCGCACGCAGGCTGCCAATCTCAGGATCGATCGCCGCGATGACGCGCTCGGGCTCGGTGATCGAGCGAAGTTCGATTTCATTGCGAGCGACGGCGATCGTGCCATCGGGAGCAACCGTGAGAGCGCAACTGTTCGGCGACGCGCCGATGTATGGGATCGCTTCGCGCACCTCTCCGCGATTTGCATCGAGTATCACGAGTCCACTTTCAACATCGACGGAAACGACCTGTGTGCCGTCGTCGGTGATCGCGACCGTGTTCGTGACGGTGCGATTTGCGGTCGTCGACCACACGCGCCGCCAGGTTGTACCGGTGGCAGATTCGCGCTCGAATCGCGCAAGAATCGGACCATCCTCCGTGCCCGGTGGATAGCCAACAGCAAGTATCGCCGTCGGCCCTGCGCGTACGACGGCGTACCAATCGCCGTCCGCGATCACCGTTCCGCGCAGTTGAATGGCGCGATCAATGATTGCCCGTTCGATCGAGCCATCGCTGTCGCCGAGTGCCGCTGCATGCTGCTCGACAAGCATCAGATCACCCGAATCCATGGCGCGCGCAGCGGCGCTGAGATTTGCGAGTCGCGCCTCGTGTCGCGCCGAGTGCGCGAACGAGAGTGCAACACTCGTTGTTGCAAGAAGCAGCAGTGCAATCGATGCTCCGAGTGTCGCGGCGCGACGATGCCGCCGAATGGCGCGAAGAAAGCGCTCGCGCCTCGATTGCAATTCGGCAAGGACGGGTTCACCCGCGAGATGTCGCCGCAGATCTTCTGCAAACTGCGATGCACTCGCGTAGCGTTCGCGCGGCTCGTGTGCGGTCGCTTTTGCAACAATGCGATCGAGATCGCCGCGAAATGCA
>JASGCF010000442.1 GCA_030054275.1 Limnohabitans sp.
GCTCAGCGATTGCGTTGAGTTGAAGGCGCGGTGCCTGCAGTCTTCCGTTCCAGTCATTCTGACGGAACAACGACTGCGCGCAAGCTCCAAAATTTGCGCCGACACCTGCGGCGGCGCGCCCGAGTCGATCGGCGCGACTCACTGGACGCGCGTTCGAACGACCACCCGCTTCATTGAGGCCGAGATCCCGTGAAAATCGTTTCGAACTCCACCGCAGTTTCACTTTCTTATGCGTCGTTCCATCCCACAGGGTCAATTGAAGACCGTGAGTATCAAGACTCTCGCCTGCTTCTGTGTTGTCCGGCGCGTGAGCTTTCGACTTCTTCGCCGCGCCTGCTGATGGCTTCGCTGCCAACCTTTCAGCCGCTTTCGCCTGCGCCTTCGCCGCCTCGTGCACTGCGTAACGAATATCCCAACGCGAGTTTCCAAAATCACAGAACACCGGATGTCGAAGCGGATCTGGATGTCGATACGCAGGAACCTTAAATCGCCGCTGCTTTTCGCGCGCGTCGTGACCGTAGACATACTCGGCGAGCATCGTGTGATCAACGAGGTCTCCTCGTCGCCAGACACAACTGTAACGATCATCGGCGAGGGTCTCGAACAGCTGCGCGTCACCGAACTTCACGATGTCTGGATCGGCTTGTACCACCCGCACGGCCTCTACTCGCTGAGAGATCGTTGAGCAACTAGGCCGTCTCCAGTGCTTCAGCACCTCTTCCCAACCCGCAATTGCGCTAGGTCGAATTCGGTAGGACCCACCAGCGGCAGTCGCACCCGAAAGATCGCTGCGTTCGCGCACAAATCGATCGAGAGCCGACAACACATGTGCATCCATCGCATTGAGTTTCGCCGCGCGATCCTCAAACCTCTGTCGTTCGCTCTCTGCTCGCTTGATCCACGAGTGACCAATCGATACACGCCGTGCGGCGTGGTCGAGCATGACGGCAAACTCAGAGTGACGCGCCGCTCCGTCCTCAACCAGATAGGTGAATCCGCACGCAGATTCGACCGCGTTTAGTACTGCGTCGGACCATGGGCGTCGACCCTTCCCACCGACATTCGCCGCAGCCTTCGCGGCATCCTCTCTGGCAACCTCGCGAAATCGTTCAAGCTGCTCACGCGATACTGCGCCAACTCGTGTCTCCCACCCTTTCACGAGATTTCGCGTGGCGCTTTTGTATCCCGGACCGCTGATGAGTTTGAGAATTCCTTCTGCGTCGGCTGACGAAGGTGAAAATGCGGCCAGTGCATCTGCAAGAGACTCGAACGCTAGCTTCGCCGATGAAAATTCGGATGCATTCTGAGCCCAATCCGACATTGCGCGATACACCTGCGCCATCGAACCGAAATCCGCACCCTTTCCTTGACCAAAGCGGCTACTCAACCACTGTCCGGCTTTCTGAACGAGATCCTTGGCCTTTTCTTCGCTCGTGCCGTCTGAGTCGTCATCAGTTTCGAGACCCGCGAAGTACGGCTCCTCTCCGTTGAAAAACGGCCCTAAGACATCCCAAACCTCGACACGGGTGAGTGAACTTCCGATCGATTCTTGCGCGCGATCAAAACACTCGCTGCGGTTCACCCACACCGCATCTTCACGGATACGCGCCATCAGCGAATCGGCGCAATCTGACTCCCATGACTTGACCGCAGCTTCCGCAATGCCACGAAGCTTGAGAATCTGACGGAGCGCCGCGAGCACTCGTTCCGTTCGCACGGACTCTATATCCCGTCCGGTTGCGATTCGTGCAGTCCCTGTGGGTGCTCCATGTTCGTCTTCGACATTCAGCCACGAGAGCGCAAGCAGAATTCGCCGCTGCTTGCGCAACTTCGCGGTATCCACCTCCGATCGATCACCCTTTTTGGACGCGGGCGGTTCGGCAAGCTCGTGACTGAGCCCGCCACGAAGAGTCAGAAGCCAATTGCCAAACGCGCGGGATCCAGCATTCACCGAAGCGTGCGTTGCCCAAAGCGCGCTCTGTAATTCGGCCGCGAGTACCGTTGCATCAAAACGCGGCGTATCTGGGGAAAGGGTCGGACGCACACGGAGCGTGTAGGCACGCTGCGTCGTCGGCCGTTCGAAGCCGTCGGACTTCGGACTCTCATCACCCTGCCTATTGGTCAAATTGTCTGCTTTCCGCGCCATTCCCAAAAGTTATGCGATCGGAGCAGTTTCGTAAAGGTCGATTCAAATGACAACAAGGCCTGCACTCGGTTCAGGAAGCGCGGTGCCCAAAACAGTCGCTGCTTCCCGAGTAGCCTCTTCATTTGAACCAAGATCTAGAATCAGCAGTTGATCCTCTTTGAGGTTCAACTCCTCGCGTACTGCGTTTTCCAGTCGAACGCGATCAAGCGCCCGTTCAGTGCCGTAGATGACGGAGTACT
>JASGCF010000077.1 GCA_030054275.1 Limnohabitans sp.
CGTCCACGCACGGTGCAGAAGTTCGACGCGGCGCTGCGCCTCTTCGCGTTCCGCGTTGGTAAGGCCAGCGTTCAACATCGCGGGTTGATCCGCGAAGCGATACCACGCGTAGGTCACCGTGCTGCCATCGCCGAGCGTGGTTTGGAAAGTACAGGTGGCGGGTCCTGGATTATGGAACGGATTGTCGACTTCGGTTGGCGTTGTGTACGCGCTTTCGCCTTGTGGGTGCGGAGTGTTGAACCTGACTCTCGTGAGGCCTGTTTCTCTAGGAACTTCGCGCGCGTCGATCGCGGTCCACAGCGGCTTCTTTCCCTCGCGCGGTGTAAGGCGGAAATACTCGGGAAGTCGTACGCGTGTTGGCTTCGCGCCTTCACGCTCGGCGGGAACAGGCTTCACGATTGCTTCGTTCCACGTGTATCCAAACGAATACTCGTCGTGCGCTGTTGGCGTGCCGAACGCGCGCCAATCGATGTCGTTTCTTTCATCCTTCGCAGTTTGCTCAGCGAAAATGCGCCATGTCGAACCGCCACCCTTCCCGAAGCGCTGCACATGCGTGGCTGCTGGGTCGAGCGCGCCACTCGCTGCAGGACCACCAGCGAACCATGCGCGCACAGCATCGGGAAGCGCAGCGCGCGTGTAGGTTGCGAGTCGATGGAGTACGACCGTGCGGCCTTGCGCGTCGAGCGGAAACGACGACGGCGCGACGCGCGCGTAGGTCGTGCCGTCGGCGGTTTCGGCAGCGATCGACGCGGGAATCCACTGCGTTTCCATTTGGAACGCTTTGTTCGGATCGCTTGCGCGCGTGTCGAGGAGTTTGCCCGCGAGTTCGGGGCGCGCGAGGATGTTCTCTGCCCAGAAGTGCGGCGTGAAGAACGCGACGGGACCTTTGAAATTCGCGGTGTTCAGAAAGAGCGTCCAGCAGTTGTCGCCGGTCGCGGCCTGCGCTTGGCCGTTGATCTCGCGCGCGGGCTTCGCTTCAACAAGTGGCAGCGGCACGTAGCCGTAGCCGAAGAGTTCGCCGCAGGTGCCTTGCGCGAGATTCAGTCCGTCGGGCGGCCACACGACCCACGGTGAAAGCTGCGCCACGGCAAACTTTCCCAGAGGTTTCTGCCAATCGCGGCCTTTGCCGGCGCCGGGTCCATTCGCCCACGCAGAGAAATCTGGCGCAACCCCGCCCATGATGAACTTCGGCGTTGTCGTTGCGAAGCGCGTATCGCGCCACCAACCGAGTCCGCCTTCGATGTCGGAGTACATGTTGCCGGGCTTGTCGTTTGGGTCGTGCTTGCCGTCTGCGCCGCGCGCGTACTGCGCGAACATCCACGTGCCGAAGAGACCAGTCTGAAAGTTTGAGCCGGGATAGCGTTCGACGACGGGCCACGCTGCGGCATAGAGCGAGAAGCCCGCGTTGAACTCTTCTGGCGCGCGCTCAACTGGAACAAGCATGTAGCCAGACATTTCGCCTTTGGTCGGTGCTTCCATGTACTTCGCGGCGCTCTGCGCGGGTGGAAGCGTTGGCACGAATGGGGGCGCGCCGTCGACGGTGAGAGCGCGCATCGCCGTACCGAGTGCGTCACCGACGAGAAAGTACGTCTCTGCGTTGCCGAACTCGTGATGTCCGTGGCCCGGGTTGGGTGAGTTTTCAGGCGCGCGCACGAATGCTGCGGTCGGCGCGAAGAGTGCAAGCTGCTTCGCGCGGTTTCCATCGCCCTTCACTTCGACGCGCGCGGCGGCAGCGGCTTGCGCAAGACGAAGCGTGTTCCATGCACCCGGCGCTTCGACCCACGGTCCAGTGATTTCGCCGATGACGACAGGAAGTTGTGGAGCGTTGAACTCGCGACGAATGTCGCAGATGAGGTTGACGAGATTTTGCTCATACGCAGGAACGGCGGTGTCCGGTTCACAGCCATCGTTCCAACCGTGGTACCAGACGAATCCAGCGAGTTCGGGCGTGCGGCCTTTCAGCGCGGGGATTTCATCGTCGGCGCGATCGAGCGCGGTGCGCACATCGTCGATCATGCGACGGTAGTAGGGGCCTGTCTCGCCACCAGATGATGGCGGACGGAAGTCCTTGAAGAGGCTCTTGCCGCCCCATGCAGTTTTGACAAGCAGTACAGGTTCGTCGATCGCGTCGCCGACGACGTGTCCGAACTGCAGTTCAGGACCGAAGTGATGTTTGTCGAGGTACGGCGTGTAGCCGAAACTGAGTGGCCCGACTTTCGCGGGCTTTCCTTCGGGCGTGTAGCGTACGAAGACGTCGTCGCGCGTTTTCCACGAGCCGTCGGCGTTGCGAAGATGCGCGACACGCGGCGCGATCGCAGGATCGTCCGCGATGGCGACCAGCGTTCCGCGCGCACCGTTGTAGTCCTTGCCGGCAAGGTCGACAACGGCTTGCCCTTCCATATTGGATTGGCCAGCGAGGATGAAGACCTTGAAGGTGTTCGATGGTTGCGATGCGTGGATGAGTGAGGTGAATGAAAGCGCAGCGCACAGAGTCGCGGTACACACGGCGGCAAGTTTCAACATGCGCAGAATCGTACGGGAATCGAGCGACTGAAACGCTGGCGCTCCGTTGCTTCGTGCCACTTAGCCTTTCAAGCTGGCCATATCGATCACGAAGCGATACTTCACATCGCTCTTCAGCATGCGCTCGTAGGCAGTGTTGATCTCGTCCATGCGGATCTTCTCGATGTCGCAGACGATGTTGTGCTTGCCGCAGAAATCGAGCATTTCCTGCGTTTCGGCGATGCCGCCGATGCACGAACCCGCGAGATTGCGGCGTGGGAGGATCAAACTGAACGCCGCAATCTGTTGCGGGCTCGGCGGAACACCGACCATGCACATCGTGCCATCGAGTTTGATGAGCGCCATCAACGCATCGAGCGAGTGATCGGCCGACACCGTATCGATGATGAGGTCGAACGAATTCGCGTGCTTCGCCATCGCCTCTTCATCTTTCGAGATCACCACTTCATGCGCGCCAAGTCGCAACCCATCTGCGACCTTCGACGGAGAAGTCGTGAAGAGCACGGTGTGTGCGCCGAGTGCGCGCGCGAACTTCACACCCATGTGGCCGAGTCCGCCGAGGCCGACGATGCCAACCTTCTTGCCGGGTCCAGCCTTCCAATGCTTGAGCGGCGACCATGTGGTGATGCCCGCGCAAAGAAGCGGCGCAGCGGCCGCTGGATCGAGGTTCGCGGGCACGCGCAGCGTGTACTTCTCATCGACAACGACGCGCTCGGAGTAACCGCCGTACGTCATGCCGCCGAGGTGCTTGTCTTCGCCGTTGTAGGTGAAGGTGGCACCGGTCATGCAGTACTGCTCGAGGCCTTTCTTGCAGCAATCGCATGTCCGGCACGAATCGACGAGGCAGCCAACCGACGCGAGATCGCCAACTTTGAACTTCGTGACATTCGCGCCGACGCGCGTCACGCGACCGAGGATTTCGTGCCCTGGTACCACCGGGTACTGCGTGAAGCCCCATTCATTCCGCGCAAAATGCAGGTCGCTGTGGCAGACGCCGCAGAAGAGGATGTCAATCTCGACATCGTGCGCGAGCGGCGCTCGGCGTTCGATGGCGTGCGGAGCAAGGGCAGAGGTGGGCGATTGAGCTGCGTACGCGCGGGTAGACATGCGGCGAGTGTAATCGCAAGTCGAGCGTGTTTTTCGGTAGGCTCTCCTACGTGGTGATGGTCGTCGCAACAGTTCTCGTTGAGAACGCGAAGGAGCAGCCGATGCGAGTGAATCCCGCCCAACGTACAGCGATGCTGCGGCGAGTGTGTGAACGACTAGAGGAGGGGTTGTCGCTTGCACGTGCGTGCACAGCGGAGGTCAAGGTGCGGCGCACGGGCGCAGAAGAGTCGCTGAAACCGGCGACCTTTATGCTGTGGATGCGACGGTACGGTGTAGACGGGAAGCCGTCGAAGTCGAGTCGATTGCTTAGCCCGACGCAAGCGCGGCTTGGTGGAAGTCGCGACACATCGACGCTCGGTGGCGTGGGGACGTCGTTCAATGCGTCGATTCGCACGCGTTTGCTTGCGGATTTCGACATTCATCACGGTATTGAGCTTTGGTACTGCAGTAGTTCGCCGACGGCGTGGCTTTCCGATTCTGGTCGCGTCGCGAGCGAAGTTGTTGCATCGAATCTGCGCTCGCTTGCGGAAATTCGGCGTGAAGTGGAGCGGCACGGGGATCCGCAGTACGGCGAGGCTGTGGATGCAAATGACGCAGCCACGCGCGCGCGCGAAGCGTTTCCGTGGTTACCCGAAGCGATCAAGCGAAAGCGTTCAAAAGTTGCGAAGCGTGCGGAGGCTCGGGACATTACCGACGGCGCAGCGTCTGAGAGCGATTCGCCGCCGACCAATTCTGCGGATGCAGCGTCGGGCAACACAACGCCAACAGACGCCACGTGATTTGCACACAACTTCCTTGCAAATGGCAAGCCCGTCGTAAGTCGATTCCGAACGCGAACTGATGAGTCTCCTCCTCCACCGTGGGCGTTTCCGCGGTGATCGCAGCGCGTCGTGCGTTGTAGAAATACTTTTTAGGGAGACAACATGAAGTTCGCGCGTTCTGCCTTCGTTGCCTGCGCGGCCGCCAGTGTTCTTGCGGCCGGCGCGTCAGCACAATCATCGTTTCGCCTCACGATTCTTCACACCAACGACACCGAGAGCAAGTTGCTCTATCCGTCGTCAAGCCAACAGGCATACGGCGGTGCAGCGCGATTCAAAACGAAAGCCGACGCGTTGCGCGCAGCCGCCGACGCAGCGGGCGGTGTCGTGATGGTTTCCTCCGGTGACAACTACCTCGCAGGACCGGAATTCAACGCGAGCCTCTCTCTCCCAGCGGGCAGCCGCTACTACGACTCGATCGCGCTCCAAGCGATCGGCTATGACGCGATTTGCTTGGGAAATCATGACTTCGATTTCGGTCCGGAAGTGCTCGCGAACTTCATCAACGGCTTTACCGATGGCACGAAGTTCCTCTCATCGAATCTCGATTTCAGCGCTGAGCCTTCGCTCAACGCGCTGGTGGGTTCCGGCCGCATCGCTAAGCGTACGACGAGCGTCACTGACGGTGTGACGATCGGTTTCGTCGGCGCAACCACGCCCGATCTGCCCTTCATCAGTTCGCCTGGCGATGTGGTGGTGAATCCGAATTTCGCCGCTGCAATCCAAACCGAAGTTGATGCACTCACCGCAGCTGGTGTGAAGCACATTGTGGTGATGACGCACCTCCAAGGTATTTCGGTCGAGCGCGCGCTTGCCTCGCAGTTGCGCGATGTCGATGTGCTTGTTGCTGGCGGTGGTGACGAACTGCTTTGGAACGCGGGCCAATTGCTCGTTCCCGATGATGCGATTGACGCGAACAACGATGGGGTTCCGGACGCGCGCTACGGCGCGTACCCGTTGTATGAAACCGATGCGAACGGCCGTCAACTCCCAATCATCACGACGCGCGGTGATTACCGCTACGTCGGTCGTTGTGTTGTGGATTTCGACGCGAACGGCTTGGTGACGGCAGTTGATCCGACGAGCGGGCCAGTGCGCGTCGCGAGCACTGCACAGGCGGACGGCGTTGTGGAAGACGCTGCGGTGAAGGCCGCGGTGACCGACCCGGTTGCTGCGTCGGTGGCGGGCTTGGCCGCGAATGTGATCGCGACAAGTGAAGTGGCGCTTGATGGCCGCACCTCGACCATTCGCGCGCAAGAAACAAACGAAGGCAATCTCTGTGCCGATAGTTTGCTTTGGAACGCGCGTTTGCTCGCGAAGGGCGAAGGTCTGCCGCGACCAGTTGTTGCATTTCAAAATGGTGGCGGCATTCGAAACAACTCGATTCTGCCTGCAGGCAACTTCACGGAACTCAATACCTTCCAGTTCCTCCCGTTCTCGAACTTCGCGGCGATCATTCCCGCGTTGCCTGTTCCGACGTTCAAGGCGCTCCTTGAAAATGCGGTGAGCCGTGTGCAGCCACCGACAGGTTTCCCATCGAGCGGCAACGGACGTTTCGCACAGATTGCGGGTTTCCGTTTCACCTACTCGATCGCTGCGAATCCTGGCTCGCGCGTGATTGATGTGGTGCTCGATGATGGCACCGTGCTCGTCGATGATGGTGTGGTGCTCAATCCGAAGGCGACGATTGCCGCGGCGACGATCGACTTCCTCTGCCGTGGTGGTGACGAGTATCCGCTGACGGGTTTGGCGTTCGAATCGATCGGTGTCTCGTACCAGCAAGCGCTTTACAACTATGTGGTGAGCGCGAGCGGTTTGAACGGCGTGATCTCGAGCGCGGACTATCCGGCCGCGGGCGAAGGTCGCATTGTGAAGTTCACGCCGAGCTCCTCGTTCCCAGCAGACATCAATGGCGACGGCACAGTGAACGCGCTTGACGTGGCGATTGTGCTCGGCAACTGGGGCCTCACGAATCGCGCCGGTGATGCGAATGGCAACGGCATCGTCGAGGCAGAGGATCTCACGATCGTGCTTGGCAATTGGTCGTTCTGAATGGACGCGTGTCACATGCCATACGCGTATGGCATGGAGTGCATCGGCAAGTTCCGATGCGAGAACTCTCAACAAGCAAAGCGGCCGCGGATGATTCCGCGGCCGCTTGCATAGGTTCTCTGTTCAGAATGTGTCGCGCAGAGACGTGGGAACTTAGGTACCCCACGCAGCGAGCAAGATCGAGAGATCTGCTGCGCCGACATCGCCATCGCCGTCAAGGTCGCCAGGTCCGGCGGTGCCCCACGCAGCGAGCAAGAGCGAGAGGTCGGCAGCGCCGACGGTGCCGTCACCGTCGAGGTCAGCCGGATTGCCTTGCGGTGGGCCATCGATCACGAGTGTGCCGCTCAGATTGGTCGTCGCGCTGAACGAGCCGACCGCGATGTAATAGGTTTGTCCCGCGATCAGATCTTGAGTGAGCGGGAAGCCTGCGTATGAGCCCGTTGCACCGTTGTTGGTTGCGTCGATGAAGCTCGCAAGGTTTCCTGTGCCACCACTCGAGCAGTTTGGTGCGTCGTCGTTGAAGGCGATCGCCTCAAAGCGCGAGCCAACGGTTGGGCAAACGGTACCGATGGCGAGCATGGTGTCAGCCGCAGCAGTTCCCGAGCTCACGGCGCCACACGTACGAAGGCTGTACGCGCCCGTCGCGCCGGGAACAAACGTGTACCACACAACACGTTGCATGGTCGCGGTGGTGGTGCCCGCCGCGTTCGACTTCACTGTCTGTGCAACGGGTCCGTTGTTTGTGAACGGGTTGTCGCCAAAGATCGCCGGTGCAGCGTTGACGCATGCCTCAATCGGTGGGGGAACAACCGTCACATCGAGCGGCGACGTGAGTTGTGACTTCGGTGAGGCTCCGCCGACGACGAGGTAGTAGGTCGCTGTCGTAAGTTCGACGGTGATCGACGAACTCGCCCCGCATGAGTTGTCATTGCATGCGAGCACATTCGCACCAGCTCCGCAGCCGTCGAGCAGGGCAATCCGTGTGTCTTGCGCGCTCGAGCAGGTGTCGATGGTGTAGGTGCCAGCAGTTGGGGCTGTGTAGCGGAAGTAGTTCGCGTCGTAGATGGTGAATCCGCAGCCCTTGCCGCCAACAACGAGGTCTTGCGCGGTTGTCGTGTTCAGCGCAACGGTGGTTGTGGCGTTCCCAAGCGTTGGGTTCGAGGTGGCGCATGGGTCGTACCACGGCGTCACTTGAACGCCGTAGGGCGTGGCCAGGTCGGCGCCGTCGCTGCTTCCGAGCACGATGTAGTAGGTCACGCCCGCTGTTGCTGAGAGCGTGACTGTCGAGCCAGCCGCTCCACACGATTCGCCGCACGAGACGACGTTCGCTGTGGACGAGCAATCGTCGAGCACCGCCAAGATTGTCGAGCCAGCACCCTCGCAGGTCGAGATGTCGTAGGTGCGAGTGGTTGGCGAAACGAACTTGTAGTAGTTCGCTTTGTAGAGCAATCCACACGCGCCGAGATCAAGGTCTGCGATGTCGGTGTTGCGGACAAAGAGACTGTTCGAGCCAACATTTGCAACAGGGTTGGTCACAGCACATGGGTCGTACGGGCCGCTGCCGCCGCCGACGTCACCAACGGTGATTGCAACGCCTGGTGCGGTTTCCCACGCGATCTCGGTGATTCGACGGGTTGCGCCGTTGATTGTTGCGGGGATCTCGAAGCTGCCCCAACCGTAGTGTGTTTGCCCGTCCGATCCGACGAAGCGGAAGCCGAAGCGATTCACGCTGTTGAGTTGCCAGTTGCCTGCCGCGGAGCCAACGACAACCGCACCCGAGCCGTAACTGCCCGCGGATCCAACAAGCGTGCCAAGCGCGAGGTTGCCGGCCGAGCCAGTCGTCACACCGGGGTAACGCATCATGCCGGTGCCAGTGGCGTTGAACCATGTGAGCGAGGTCGCAGAGTAGGGGTTGATATCCCAACCAGCGACTGCCGAACCAGCGGAGCCCGTCGCGAGCGTTTCAACGTTGATGTAGAGACCGTCGATGTTGGCTGGAACGGTCCAGTTGACGGCGGAGTACTGCACATACGCCGACGCGGTGGACGCGATGACGGTGCTTGCGGCGGCGACGGTGAAGTGGCGAGTCAAGCGCGTTGCGAATGTGGCGCGCGTCTCATGACGCAACTGGTGGGATATGCGGGGCTCCTCCAAAAAGGGAAACGAACGATCGGCGTGCATCACCGGCGGGGCGCATGTCACTCGACTGCGTGGCAACCGTCACAGGGACGACCGGTGCGGTTTCGGTGCCATCCGACCAAGTCAAACTATCGCGGGATTCGCGAATTCCAAACAAAACAGGTGCCTGACACGTGCCAGTCAGTGCCAGACACTGCACGGCACATGTCAGGCACGCGGCATTGCGCACACAAGTCTTGTTCAGAGGCGGATTTGCAGGGTTGAGCCTTGGTGCCAGGCGCGTGTCAGCCAGTGCCAGACACTGCACGGCGCGTGTCAGGCACCAAACTTACTCACACACCACGCCCCACTTCCCAAGCAAAATACTCAGGTCTGCCGAGTTCACGAAACCGTCGCCATCCTGATCAAGCGCCGCATCTTGCGTCGACCACGCGCCAAGCAACATCGAAAGATCCGCGCTTCCAACCATCCCGTCACGATTGATGTCGGCGTTGCTCTGTGGGCGTTGCACGACCTGTATGAGATCGATGGCGGCCGCGGCTCCGCTCGTAGAGCGCACCCGCACCGTGAGCGTTGGTGTCGCACCTCCCGCGTCGACAAACGCGGATGTATCCACCGGCCCAAACCAACTCGCATTTGGCGCGTCCGCAAGGACGGTCGGCGAACCGATCGTCTGCCATGTTCCGTTGTTGCGCGCAAGTTCAACCGACCACACAGCAGTCGCGGCCGAACTCCCTTCGATTGCAATCCACGCATCCGCGCCCGACGAGCACGGCGACACGGCGGGCACCACAAACGACGCACGCAGTTCAAATCCAGATTTCGCGGGCGTCACAAGGCACGGCTGTCGATCGGCACTGCGGAGCAACTCCACCGCGTTCGGCGGCAGCGGCGTGCCGACACCCAAGACCGACACGAGCGAAGGCGCCCACGCAGCATCGATCGCGTCGGTGAACGAAGTCCACAACGAACTCGACACGCTCGGCCACGCCACAAACTCTTCAATACCCCGACTTCGAAGAAGCGCCGCAAGTCGCAGCCACTCATCGGGGGTATACGCCCGATCCGTTGCAGGCGCCTCACCGAACGGCAGGCCGATTCCTGGCAGCACAACCCACGGCGTGATTTCGGACGGGTCCACGCCGCCGAAAGAGTGCAACGACGCATCTAAATTCGCGCGATGGAGGCGAATTTGCTCATCCATGAACGGTGCAAATGGGTCGACGAAGGTCTCACCGAAGAGATAGAGCGCGGGCGCTTGCAGATCCCCGCGGCCGCACCACGAAGAACTCATCCACCCCTCATTCCACCATTCGAAATCGATGTAGCGTCGACGAGTGCCGCCGGGCTCAACGCCGTCGTCGATACGCATTGTTTGTGCGAACTCGCTCGTTCGCACGCTCGGCCACGCACCTTTCACGCGGCTATAGAACGCCGCATCAAATGCGCCGTCCACCGATTCGCGCATGATGCCATCCCACCATGCACTCCATGCACGATTGACAGTCGCGGTGCGCGGTTGCGTCTGATCGTACGAGGGCGAACCCGCGGCCGTGTACAACTCAGACATCGTGCGCAGTGTTGGTACGCGATTGGGATTCATGCGCAGAGGCTCTGTCGTCCATCTTGGATCGCTGCGCATCTCATGAAACACTTCGAGCGGCGAGGTTCCCCAACAGTTCGCAATGTTCGGTAAGTAGCAGATAGCGGGAAGTCGCAACTCGCTATCCATGTGAAAGCGCGCTGGGGAAGGCACGCTATTCTGTGTTTGGCGGAGTTGATACTGCGCAATAAACGCGTCGGTCCATGCGGAAACTTGCGCGACACCGTTGATCGTCCACGGGGTAGCGCGCGTGATGAGTTGATCCGCTGTTGTCGTTGGCAGCGCATCAAGCGGATGTCCGACCATCGTGCCGCGACCGAAGTTCATGATCGTGATCGCGACTTCGCCCTCGCCCAATCCGCGCGCTAGGATCGTGTTGCAGATGGTGTTTGCAACATCGACTGGATTGGAAGCCGTATTCGTCCAGAGCCACACCAACGGGCGCAGTGCGGGATGCGACG
>JASGCF010000443.1 GCA_030054275.1 Limnohabitans sp.
ATGTTCGCAACGCAGCGTATAGGTCGCAACACGACATGCAGCAGTCCCTCACCTCGTCCACCATCGCCACATCCGCGTCACACACCAACGCTTCCATGAAAGGTGGGCACGGTGCGAAGCCGAGTCTTGCCACCCGCTTCGGAATGAAGATGGCGGCCAACGCAATGCTTGCAACAGCATTGACTGGCGGTCTCTTCGCGGAAGCCTTGTCGGCCGCGCCGCGCGAAGGCGCGAACGCGTCGCTCGCAACTGCAGTTGCGCAGAACAGCACGCACAAGAATGCAATCAAACCGCGTCGCTTGAACACCAAACTCGACCCAGTTGAAGCGCTGCTCTATCGCAAGATGCGCGATCGTGTGGACGAGATCGATGCGTATCGCTTGCCGGGCACGATGGTCATCAAGTTCCGCGATGAGGTGAAGGCGCGTGCTGGCATTGCGGGCGGCAAGGAAGTCGTGAGCCTCGGCGGCAGCGATCTTTCGCAAATTCAATCGCTGCTCTCGTACTACAACGCAGATGTGCGTCAATGGATTCGCAAGTCGGAGTCCGATCTCGCATCGCTCGAAGCACGCGCAAGGGAGATGAGCCGCAAGGAACAGCCCGACCTCGCGGGCATGATTCTTGTTTCGAACATCGAGCCAGCGCTCATGTTTGAAGCGGCGCGAGCGCTGAACGACTCGTCGCTCGTTGAGTTCATCTCGATCGATCGTCACATCGAGAACCTGCAGTGCGGCGACCCAGCGACTCCGGGCTGCGAGCGCCCTGCCCCAACCTGTGCAAATCCGGCGCCGGGCAACGACACCATCAATCGCACCGAGTGCAACCCAGATCCAGGTGGTGACGACGCTGCCTACGGCTGCAATGACAACAATTGCTGCACCCAAATCTCAGCGATCGACCCAACCTGCAATGACCCAGATTCGCCGGACGGTTGGGATGTCTTCTGCGCCGCATACGCGAACCTGTTGTGCGGTCCAACGATCCACGACCCAGACGCGCCTGGCCTTTACGACCCCTGCTTCTACGACGAGACGGCGCCGGACTTCATCATTCCTGATTTCCAGCCTGTCTATGTGCAGTTCCAAAACGGTAGTTGCGTGACCCCGCACTCGAACCCAGGTTGCAACCAACCAGAGTGCTGCAACGCCGTGTGCCTTGTTGACCCAACCTGCTGCGCCGCCGACAACGGAGCGTGGGATGCGACCTGCGCGAACCTCGTGCTTTCGGGCCAGTTCGCTTCGTGCATTATCCCAGAGCCAGCGGATGAATCGTCGCCCGACCTGACACCGTTTGAGGGACCACTTGGTCTGCAGGGATATCAGTTCTACCTGCAAGGCGGAGCTCGCGCGCCGCAACTCGATGACTATGCAAATCTCGGCGAAACATGGCTCGGCGCCCAAGGCGGCGGCGACACCGGCTTCTCCGCGCAAGGGCTTTCGCTGCAAGAGATGGATGACTTCCAGAACATGATCTGGGAGTTCTATCAAGGCGGCGTGCCGGGCACGAATCCGTTCCTCAAGGGCGGCGGCGTGCGCGTTGGCGTCCTTGAAACTTCGGGCTACTACCTCCATGAAGACTTCCTCTTGGCCGGTCCGGCCAAGAACCCGACCCGTCCATGGGAAGGCCCGCTTCTGGCAGAACCAAAGGTGACGCTCGAGCGCGGACAGTCGCCGATTTACGCTGAGATCGGCGGCATTAGTTCGAACCACGGCACCAATGTCATGGGTGTGATTCTTGCTGCCGACAATGGATTCGGCGTCACTGGTATCGCAACCAATGCCTCAGGCTTCTTCTACCCAATCGTGTCTGCAGAAGCTGGTTACCGCGCGCAAGATGCGATGACCAACTGCTACTCGGAGTTTGAACTCGGCGATGTCGCCAACATCTCTTGGGGTCTTCGCGCGGGTAGCGCGTACTTCCCGACCATGACGAACAGCCTGTTCGGCGTTGATCCGGTGACGTCGAGCGCTGCCTACTCGTTATTGATTGGTGTCGGCTCCGATCTCGGTGTGACCTCTGTGGTCGCAGCAGGTTCCGGCGCCCTGCCAATCGCGGGTTCGGGCGAGGAGGACGTCGGTGCAATCATCACCACTGCCGTCTACCCAGGCAACATCCTCAACGGAACCACCAACTTGCCGGGCTACCGCACCTGCGAGTCGGGTATCGATGAGGAAAATCTGAACCTCGTGCGTTACCCAGGCAGTAACTGGAACGCAGAAGACGCTGCAAATCCAGACGAAACCGCTGCCGTCTCTGGCTGGGGCTACGCAGTCGCTACGACTGGCGCCACCACCAACTATGCGAATGTGGCTGTTCCAAACGAGCAATTCGCGTTGTTCCAAGGCCTGAACGATCAACCGCCAACTGAAAT
>JASGCF010000444.1 GCA_030054275.1 Limnohabitans sp.
CACCCAATCACCTGCCCCACGCTTCCAAGAGCAACGCCAAATCGGCTGCGCCAACGGTGACATCGCCGTCAAGATCGGCGTCGCAACTGCCACCCGTCCCGCATGACCCCCACGCAAGCAACAAGAGCGAGAGATCCGCTGCGCCGACCTCGCCATCGCCATTGAGATCGGGCGTGGCGAGGGAAAGCAGAACAATCGTCCGATCGCCTCCGGCGTGAATCCCACGAATCTGCTCACCGCGCCCCAACAGCCCCGTCGGCTGCGTGCATTGAAACTGGGCATTCGCGCCCCACATGCGCAGCGACCCGTCGGGCAAGAGCGCAACACAGTGCTCGCGCCCAGCGCGGATCGCGCGCACTGGTCCGAGGTCCATGGGCACCGTCGATTGCCCCTGTTGGTTGTCGCCGAAGGCAACCACCGTGTTGTCTGCGCGCAGTAGAACCGTGTGATATCCACCGCAGTCAAGCGCATGCACAGCACCCGAGATTGGCGGCACGGTGCATTGGCCGAGTGAATTGTTGCCCCAACACACGATGCTGCCGTCGCTTTTGATCGCGACAGCGTGATAGCCACCCGCATCGAACTCGGCGACCGACGCAACACCCACAGGAATTGTGGTCTGCCCCGATGCACCATCGCCCCACGCGCGGAGCGTGCCGTTCGTGCGCTCTGCGATGTTGAAGAAACCTCCCGCCGCGATGCGGTTTGCCAATCCGAGATCTGCAGGCACACTTGTGGAACCAGCGGAATTCAGACCCCACGCACGCACGGTTCCGTTCGTCTCCAGTGCCAGGCTATGCAGCCAACCAGCCGAGATCCGCGCAACGGCTCCGAGATTCGTCGGCGGTGTGCACTGACCAAACGCGTCGTAACCAACACCTGTGACGGCGCCCTCGTTCGAGAGAAAGAGCGTGTGGAAGCGACCATCCGCAATGTCGCGCGGTGTTCCAAGCGCATCAGGCATATTCACTTGACCGTAGTCGTTGAAGCCCCAGCGATACACCGTGCCGTCCGTGGTGAGGACAAGGTTGTGTCCTCCGCCAGCCGCCACATCGACGATCGCAGTAGGCTGCGCGAGGACCTCTGGTGGAATCGCGCAAGTCCCGTTCGACGATTGCCCCCAACACACCAACTCGCCTTTGTTGGTCCACGCAATGTTGTGCTGCGCACCAATCGCAAGTTTGCGCACACCCATCAATCCATCGGGTGGTTCGCACTGTCCGTACTCGTTGTAACCCCACAATCGCACGGTGCCGTCGAGCCGCACGATGCCTGTGTGCGCTTCGCCTGCGGCAACAGCTCGGGCGAGGCCAGCATCTGCAGGAACGATGCACTGACCGAAGATGTTGTAGCCCCAGCAAATTGTCTCGCCACCAATGGTCACAGCGCACGAATGGCGATATCCAGCGGCAACATCCGCGATCCCCGAGAGTTCGACAGGCGGCGTGCACTGACCGTAGCTATCGTCGCCGAAGCAAGTCACGACGGTGTCGCCATCGAGCGTCATGGTGTGATACGCGCCGGCCGCAACATCAACCACGCCGCGCACGCTTTTCGGAACATCGCATTGGCCGCTGAGATTGACGCCGAAACAGCGTACGGAACCATTGTCCAGAATCGCGGCGTTATGAAGTGGCCCCGCTTCAAGCCGCGCGATGCGTGCACCGTCAAGATCCGCTGGCGGCGCGCACTGCGCTTCCGCGCGACCAAAGGCGACGATGACGCCGTCGTCTCTCACAAGAACCGTGTGATGCTGCCCAACCGACGCAAGACGCGCGGGGCCGGTGCGGTCGGCATTGGCGAAGCCGCTCCAACCCCACGCGACGACCCTCGGCGGAGCCGCGAAGACTGCAGTCTGCGAAGTCGCGACGCAGGCAAGCGCAACGCATGCAACGCGCGCACAAACTCTTGAACGGATCAAACGGTCGGATGGAAGCACGCCAAAACCTACACGGGAAAGCGCTGCATTCAAACACTTCTCCGTGCGAAGATTTGGTCAAGGCACGCCATGCGGAACCCGGGAGCGTTACAGCCGCGAACCCCAGTTCGCCAGAATCACCGCAAGATCGCTCGCCGCAACCGTGCCGTTCAAGTCGAGGTCGCCGAAGAAGGCGCCGCTTGTCCCCCACGCGCCAAGCAGCATCGTGAGATCTTCCGGTCCGATGATGCCGTCGAGGTTGCCATCGCCGGCCGCGCGCTCGCACGCGTCGAGACGACCATCGCCATCGACATCCGCAGCGCCGCCCGCGATTTCTACCGCGTCGTTGATCGCGTTCGCATTGCAATCGTTGTCGCACGAATCGGGCCGACCGTCGGCGTTCGCGTCGAGTTCAAATCCACTCGCAATGTCGCACGCATCAGGAA
>JASGCF010000445.1 GCA_030054275.1 Limnohabitans sp.
CATTCACACTTATCGAAACTGCGCTCGCGACGGTGATCGTGGGCACAGGCGTGATTGCGATTGTTGCAGCGCAACAGGCCTTTTTTCGACAAAACGAATGGTCGACACACGCATCTACCGCGCAACGACTCGGCAACGAGATTCGTGAACTCACGCTGCATTTGCCCCGCCATGATCCTGTCACTGGAACCACATTTTGGGGGCCAGAGTCTACCGAGATCGACATCACCGACTTCGATGATCTTGATGACTTTGATGGCGAGGACGGCAATGGCACGGTGTTTTCAGCGCTTCTCGGCAGCGGACCCATCGGTGCATCAGGTGATGTCATTCCGGCCATGGATGGTTGGTCGCAGCGCGTGTTTGTCGAGCACATCGACCCACTAGAAATCACCCGCGTCGTCGCAGATGGCGCGAGTGATCTGATGCGTGTTCGAGTTGTCATTGAGTATCAGGGCCCAAGCGACAGCGAGCCACGCGAAATCACTCGCGTGACTTGGATCGCTCCTGGGAGAGGCGATTGAGTTTGCACAGAGGTCTCTCGCAAGCAAAGGCATACATACGGCAATCAACAACACTGGTGAGGCGGAACGGAACCTGAACATGGACAGCGCAAAACCACACCGACACAGTCGCGGCGCGCAACCCTTTGAGTTGCGTCATGTTCGTCGTCGACATCGAGGTGTTGCAAGTGTGCTCGCCATGATGTTTCTTGTGATCTTTGGGTCACTCGCAGCTGCAATGGCCGTGGTCGCGCAGGGCAATTTGCGCACTGCAGATAGCGCCATCAAGGTGTCGCGCGCGCAGGGTGCAGCCGAAAGTGGCCTTGTTTTTGCGGAACGCAGAATCTCGCAAGAAGCCGCTCGATTTGTTGTTGAAAAGGGCGTGATCGATGCCTCGTTTGCTGCGCGTCTCTGGAATGGCTCGTGGAGCGGAGCGGACGGCGATGTGGAAGTGCTGCCATCCAATGAGCACGGAGGGCCAGCATCCCCCGATGGACTTGCTGCTGCACTTCGCGACGCGCACCTTGAGGATGGCTCTACATTCACACCATCGGCTGACTACGCGAATCTGCCAGCCATCCTTGATGACGGCACACTGATCACTTCGCCCACGCGGCTCGAGGCTGGCGTCGATCGATTGTGGTTTCAGTTGGTGTATGAATTTCTCGATGAAAGCGGCCGTATTCGAGTGACAAGTCTTGGAATCGATGGCGAGATCCGTCGGACTATTTCGGTTGAGTTCGATCTCATCAAGCGCATCGAATACGCTGTCATTTCGCCGAATCGCATCATGATTGGGAAGAATGTGTTGGTCGAAGGTCCACTGGGTACGCGATACGGAACCAACGCTGGAGAACTCACTGCAGCAAACGGCGACCCACTTGTGATGCGAAGTGACTTTCGATATCTCGATACGCAATTGACTGCGAATATTGATGCGCTTGCGGCCGCCATCGCAACACACGATGTGGACGGCGATGCTCGACTTCGCCCATCCCATCCCACAGAAAGTGCCGGACTGAGCACGACCGGTTTCGAAGATCTTGATGGCGACGGATTCGTCGATGATTTCGATCTCTTTCTTGCTGTGTATGACGCGAATAATGATGGAAGCGTCGTCTGGGACGAAGCACGCGCAACTCTTGCTGGAATCACGGAAAACGCTGAAGAGTTTGCTGGTGTCGACGACCAACTTGCGCGATTACTCGATCTTGCAAAGCCGGATCGCAACGAAGATGGAGTGGTTGATGCCCGTGATGTGCGCTTGGGTTACTCCGATGGCGTACTCAGCACTTATGACATGTACGCGAAAGTACGCGGGCAACTGGTGTTTGGCGTCTCAGAAGAAGCTTGGGAATCGGTTGCGGGCGAACATTGGCGAGGAATTGCGCAAGGTGCGGTACGCAACGAGGAACGCAATTCTCCGGTGATTTTTGACGCCTCTGAAGAGGTCTTGCGCATCGTCTCGACTTCTGATTTCGCCGCGAATGCAGCGTGGTTCTCTACACATGTGTCTGCGAACTTCGCAGCGCAAGCCGCAGCAGGTGTTGCGGCGGGCGGCACGATCATCGCGCAAGCGAGCGCGCCGTATGAGTCGGTTCCGTATGGCTCAAGCGCTGCCTACGACTACTACAGACGGCCCATCTATCGCAACATGACTTTCCGTGATGTGCGCATTCCGAAGGGAACAAATCCTCTTTTCGAGAACTGTCGCTTTGAAGGCACTGTCTACATCGAAACCGAAACGAACTGCACCGACATCAACTGGAACTACACAGGCGCTCTGAAACAAGTCGATCTTGGTGGCGGAACGATCACCTATCAACCGCGTTTCCCTGGCATCGTTTCCACAATGGGTGGC
>JASGCF010000446.1 GCA_030054275.1 Limnohabitans sp.
AAGAGGAAAATGTTTTTTGGCAGCAGGTCGCACTGGTGACTTCGCCGATTCCAACGGGCGCTCATTGGGGAAATGTTGCCATCGGCGATGGATTCGTGGCGATGGACTGTCATCGCTCGTCGACCATGACCAGCAGCGCCTCTGCAGTGCGTGTTTACGCGCTCGATCCGCACGACGCGGATCACGATGGCGTCGCGGACCTCGACAGCGACGGCGACGGCGTCTGCGATGCGTACGACCGCTGCCCGGGCGCGCCGGATGTAGACACAGACGGCGATGGATTCCTCGACTGCGACGATCCCAATCCGACGCTCTCCCAGCCGAATGACGCGGACTTCGACGGAGTGCCAGCGCCGCTCGACGCGTGCGATACCAATCCAAACAAGACGGCACCTGGCCAATGTGGCTGCACCGTCGCAGACAGTGACTTCGACGGAGACGGCGTCGCAGATTGCCTCGACGAAGACGATGACAACGACGGGCTCCCAGATAGTGCTGAGTTCGGCGCTTGCGACTTCGCTCCACCCATCGATAGCGACGGTGACGGCCAGCCAGATTGCTCAGACTACGACGACGACAACGACGGCATTCAGGATGTGAACGATCGTTGTCCCGGCGAGGCGGATGGTCCGCCGACGAATGTGGGCGTCCCTGTCTGCCAAAGACTTGATCTTCCCGTCGTTGAGATTGCGTCGCCCGATGGCATTGCAGGCGACCGCTTCGGCGCCGGACTTGCGATCGACGGTGATCGACTTGCGATTGGTGAGCCAGGACGAAATCGAGTCTCGATCTTCGAGTTTACGAAGTCTGGATGGCAGCGCGCTGGTGTCGTCGAACCCGCTGGTGCCGCGACGACCTACGGATTCAGTGTTGCGCTGCGCGGCGATGTGCTTGTCATCGGTGATCCAAGTGCGCGTGCGGTGGAAGTGCGAGTTCGCGATGCACAAGGCGTTTGGAATCTCAGCCGCCGCATCGATGACGCCGATTTCGGTCAACTCCACACGCTCGGTCGGTCGGTCGCGATCGGCGACGGCTTCTTCATCGCAAGTGCGCCGCTCGCGACACGCAATGGAATCTCTGCGGGAGTTGTCGTCTTCGGTCGTATTGATCAAGCGGGCACCATTTCACAACTGCAACTGATCGATCATCCGGCGCCGCGTTCTGCAGGCGGACTTTGGTTTGGCACTTCGATCACGACTCGCGGCAACCGTTTCGCGATTTCTGCCCGCTACTCGTCGACGATGCCCCTCTACGACGAGGGATGCGTCACCCTGTGGGAGGTGCCCACGGATCAAGCAACGGCGCCGCCTCAGTATCTGGGGATCGCGCTTCCAAAGCCCGTCAGTGGCTCCAACCAACCAACGCGCCAGCTCGGCACTCATCTTGCACTCGATCCCTTCGGAGGAATGCTCGCGAGTTCGACCCGAGATCCCTCGTTGTACTACGGAAGATTCGCGGCTGGCTTCGCGCCGGCACCCGATGGTTCGTGGATGCAGATCTGGGACGGCGATTCGGTGTATCCATCGGGTGGTTCGGGAAGCGAGACATACTCCTTCGGTTTCGATACCTCGGGAAATCTCCATGTCGCCACATGGCTGCGCGGGAATGGAGCGACGCGCGTGGAACGCATGACGAGCATCGGACGATCCGAACTCGTCGGCTTCCTGCCGATCGACGCATCCACGGGTACTGCGTCCAACTTTGGCGACACCGTCGCGATCTCGGGCACACTGGTTGCATCCGGTTCTCCCGACATCACCGTCGACGGCCTGCCTGCAAGTGGCCTCGTCCGCATCTTCGATCTCTGCGGCATCGATGGTGGGAGTGGTGAAGTGGACTGCAACAACAATGGCATCCGCGACGGCTGCGAACTTGCGACTGGCGCTGCCGTTGATACCGACGAAGACCTTCTGATCGATGCCTGCGAACGCGCGAAGGGTGATCTGAATCTCGACGGCGAGGTCGACGCGGCGGATCTTTCCATCGTGCTCGTCGCATGGGGAACGATGGAACCAAGCGCCGACGCGACAGGCGACGGCGTCGTCGACGCAGCGGATCTTTCGCGCGTCCTCGTGAACTGGGGAACGCTGCCATGACGGTTGGCCGCCAGACCCAATGTCAAACAATCGCGCCTCGCGGCATGTGGCTTACGCGAACGCTCGCGTCGCTTCTTCCGTTGATCGCCGGAGCGCCGGCAACCGCGCAAGTCACTGGCGATTGGGCCATGTGGGGCTCCGCTGCCGCAGCGCAGCCTCCCGCCGCGTTCGGACCGGCGACCAAGATCTTCGGTGGACTCACATCGGTGCTCCTGCTCGACGCACAGGGCGACCTCTTCTCCTACGGAGGCGGCGGCGGAAGCCA
>JASGCF010000078.1:0-2967 GCA_030054275.1 Limnohabitans sp.
GGATGGCCAAATCGCGGTGGGTTACGACCAAACGAATGTGTGGTATTGGACGCGCGATTCTTGGGTGGTTTTCGTCGAAGGCGCGCTGCCGCCAGGCAATGGGGTTGGCGGCCATCCCAATATCACCCAAGATGGTCGTCAGATGACCTGCAGCACCTTGCAAGGAAAGCCGCTGAAGTCGGAGGCCACCATTTACGACATCGCGGAGGTGAACTTTCTTGAGTCGATGGGCGCGGTTGGTCCGAACTGCGACATTGAGCGCTCAGGCCCGTGGGGGATGTCGCGCGATGGCCGCTATGTGTGTGGGCTCAACTGGAACGGTTGTTCGGAAGCTCGTGGCTTCGTACGCGATCGCGTGACGGGCGAAGAGCGTCGGATGATGTCGAGTTACTTCTACAAGCCGACACGCGCGAACGCGGTCAGCGATGACGGTTCGGTCATCGCAGGCTGGGCCGACGACTATGTGGGTTGGCGACAAGGGTCGGTGTGGATTCGCAACGCAGCCGGAGAGTATGTGCAGTCACTCATCTATCGCGGTGTCGCGACGGCGAAGTGCAGCGAGGCCTCGGTCGTCAGCGGTAATGGACAGTGGGTGTTTGGTCGTGGCCGCACGGGTTTCGACGGCGGCGCGCCGTATCGATGGAGCGTTGCGACCGGATACCAAGCCATGATTCCTGCACCAGCGGGTTTGGGTGCGGTGACTGATTCGAACATCGACGGCTCGATGGCCCTCGCAATCTTTGGAGGCTCGTCGTATCTCTGGTTCACCGACCGTGGCTATGTGTCGCTTGCGGATTGGTCGACGGAGCAAGGCTTCGAGTTGCCGCCCGAATGGTCGTACACATCGTTCACGATGTCGGACGATGGGTTGACGGTCGGTGGCTACGCCATTCGCACCGATGGCGTGTGGTCGCCGTTTGTGCTGAACTTGCGCCCGACCGCGCCAAAGTGCCCGGCGGATTTCGATGGCGATGGCACTGTCGGCGCGGCTGATCTTTCAGCGGTGCTCGCAGCATGGGGAACATTCGGATCGGATGTCGATCTTGACGGCGACAATTTGGTCGACGCGGCAGACCTCTCACTGTTGCTCGCAGCATGGGGCGACTGCCCTTGAACCTGCGTCACAAAACCAACACCACGCGCATCGTTGCAACTTCGTGTTCGCTCGTCATCGGTTGTGCAGCTCTTGCAGGCGCGAACACCGGAAGTCTGGCGTTGATCGAGGGTATGTACGCCACCGGCGTAAGCGACGACGGCAGCGTGGTCGTACTGAATGACGCCCTCCAGTATTGGTACTGGACTGCGGCGTCTGGACATGTGCCGATCGGCGGTATCGCGCCTGGCTTCCAAGGCGCGGGCGGATCGGGTGACATTTCGAACGATGGTTCGCGCATCGGGTTCACCAGCATCAACCCAAAGACAGGCAAAACCGAAGGCGCGATTTACGAACTTGATACTGGGCAAACAACGCGCATCGGTAGTTTTGGATTCTCTTGTGACATCGGCGCAACAAGCGCATGGGGAATCTCAGGCGACGGCACACGCGTGGTCGGTCTGGGCCAACAAGCGCAGTGCTCGGCGATTGGCTATGTCTGGGATGAGTCGACTGGGTTTACAAGCCTGCCGACATCGTTTTTCTACCAGCCCAATCGCGCGAACGGATGCAACGCCGATGGCACGACGGTGGTGGGCTGGCAGTCGGATTATGTTGGGTCGTGGCGTGGTTGTATCTGGCGAAACGGCGTCCAAACCATGCTCACAGGCCCGAGCAACTTGAAACTTGGCGAGGCGAACGCGTGTTCCGGTGACGGGCAATGGGTTGTTGGGCTGGGGCTTCTCAGCGAGCAGCCTGCATGGCGGTGGAATCAAATCAGCGGATACACGCCGCTGCCGCTCTCGCCGATTCCAGGCTATCGCGCGTATGCCACGGACATCAGCGATGACGGCTCTCGTGTTGCGATGTTCTTCCGTGCGGGCCCGCCGGCGACAAGCGGTGAGGGTTACATCTGGATTGACGGCACGCTCCACGAACTTGAGGAGTACGCGCGCTCGCAGGGTGTGGATGTTCCATCCGATGTGCGCATGTCGTTGCCGCTCGCGATGTCGAGTGATGGCTACACCATCGTTGGGACTGGCCGCACAGCCTTTGGAAATCGCATCTTCGTGCTGAATCTTCCGCGACCAGCGTCATCGTGCCCGACAGATATCGATGGCAACGGCGACACCGGCGCGGCTGATCTTTCCCTGTTGCTTGCAGCATGGGGAACGGCCGGTGCAGCCGACATCAATGGCGACGGATCGGTGGGCGCAGCGGACCTCTCACTGCTGCTCGCATCGTGGGGCGCGTGTCAGTAACAGCGCACTGGACCGTGCAGAATTCCGTCGCGCTCTCGCGGTGAGCTTTCAGCGTCCGCGAGGTCGTCCCGTCCACTGACTGCGACGACCGCCGCCGATGGGAGGCTTCGCAGTGGGGGAGTTGCCCGATCGTTGTCCATCGCCGGAACGGCCAGATGAACCGCCGTCACGACTCGAATGCTGTTTTTGCTGTTTTTCTGAGCGCGGGCCTCTCGAAATCTGAGGACTCGAGGACTGAGGACTCGAGGACTGATGACTCGAGGACTGATCATTTCGGCGCTGATCATTTCGGCGCTGATCATGTGTGCCATGATTGTTCGAACTCGCTTCGCTGCGAGCGGGCCTTTGCGGATCACCACGCTGTTCAGCGCGCGCTTCGCCGCGAGCGGGCGTTCGCGGCTCACCACGATGTGCAGTGCGGGGTTCAGTGCGGGGTTCGCTTGCCATCGGATGATGCTTTGGCTGCGCGTTTGAATTCGGTGGCGATTTCGCCGCCGATTTCGTCGGCGATTGGCTGCGCTTGCCGCCGCGCTGTTCGTGTCGCGCAGTTTCGCGCCCAGTTTCGCGCCCAGTTTCGCGCCCAGTTTCGCGCGCAGGCGATACTTCAAGTAG
>JASGCF010000078.1:3067-10587 GCA_030054275.1 Limnohabitans sp.
CAGTTTCGCGCCCAGTTTCGCGCCCAGTTTCGCGCGCAGGCGATACTTCAAGTAGAGCCTTCACGCCGAGTGTCTTCGCACCAGCTTCGTCGGTCTTCGGTACTTCATCTGGTACGCGCTCGCGCGGAATCTCAAACTTGATGAGTCGCTCGACTTGCTTCAGCAAGCCCCGCTCCTCGACATCACAGAATGAAATCGCGTGCCCCGATTTACCAGCACGCGCGGTGCGACCAATCCGGTGCACATAGGCCTCCGGCTCCATTGGCAAGTCGTAATTCACAACATGCGTGACATCATCAATGTCGAGTCCGCGTGCAGCCACATCAGTCGCTACGAGCACGGGTGAGCGTCCGCTGCGGAACGCATCGAGCGCGCGAATACGCTGATTTTGTGCCTTGTTTCCGTGGATCGCCTCAGAGCCGATGCCCGCGGCCTTCAACTTGCGCGCAAGTCGATCCGCGCCGTGCTTCGTCTTCGTGAACACCACCGCCCGCTCCATGCCGAGCGTTTCGAACAGGTGAATCATCAACTGCGTCTTCTGAGCCTTCAACACGAAATAGAGTTTCTGGTCGATGCGATCGACCGCAGACGACACGGGTGTCACCGTCACGGTCACCGGATCGCGCAAGAGCGAGTCGGCAAGATGGCGAATCTCTTTCGGCATCGTTGCTGAGTAGAGCATGGTCTGACGGTCACGCGGCAGCAACGCCGAGATCTTGCGAATCGGTTCGATGAAGCCCATGTCGAGCATGCGATCTGCTTCGTCGAGCACGAAGAACGAAATCTCGCTGAGATTGACAAGCCGCTGCTGCAAGAGATCGATGAGTCGTCCCGGCGTCGCAACAAGAATGTCGATCCCTTGTTGAATCGCGCGCACTTGCGGGCCTTGTCCAACGCCGCCGAAGATCACGGCGAACCGCACTGGTGTGTGTCGGCCGTAACTAGCGAAACTCTCGGCGATTTGCGCTGCGAGTTCGCGCGTTGGTGCCAAGACGAGTGCTTTGGGCTTGCGACCTACTGGCAGTTTGACGCCAGGGCGCAGTTCCGTCACGAGCCGCTGGATGATCGGAAGCGCGAACGCAGCGGTCTTGCCAGTACCCGTTTGTGCGATACCGAGCACATCGCGCTTTGCGAGCGCGGGCGGAATCGATTGCGCTTGGATTGGTGTTGGGCGCTCATATCCGTCGGCGCGCAACGCTTCGAGGATCGCGGGCACGAGGCCGAGGTCTGTGAACATGGTGTTTGAGGCAGCGTGCGAAGCGTGAGGGTTGCCTGAGGAAGTTGAAGGCGCGGAGCGTTGATGCGAAACAGTCACAAAAATACCTTTCGACCACAACGGAAGTTGTGGCTCTTGTCATTCAGGCGTAATCGCGTTCGCTCGGCAGTGACCGACTGACGGGATCTAGCCAACTGGCGCATGCCGAGCGAATGGGCTGCGAAGATCGCAATCAACTCGGTCGTATGGCATGCTGCCGGCTCGTTCCCAGTCTTGATGTCGGATGTCCTATCCGACCTGAGTTCACCGGCGTGAAGTGCGCAGCATAGCAAGAATGCATCACGCGGAAGCGTCGAACATTGTGCGCCGATATCTTCATGCAGGAATCACCAAGGAGATCGGAACCGTGAAGCCCGAAGAGAGATTCGCGCCGTATGTCCGAGCCACATTTCTGAAGTCGATTGCAGATGGTGATCGCGCGTTGGCAGTTCGACTCTGTGATGCGCTTGAAGCCGCATTCGATGTGAAAGACATCGTGCTTTATGCAGGATTCCCCATCGTCGTTCGCGACATGGAGTCGGTCGCAGGATTCGCGATGCGGAAGGCAGGGCCAATGGCGTATTGCTGTTCTCCTGCCACGCTCGCTGCGATGGGCGCAGCATTGAAGCCGTACATGTCGGGCAAGTCCTGTATTGCGGTGAAGCCTCGCAAGGGCGAGACGATCGACGATGTGCTTGCGCTTGTTGCTCGTGCGTTCCAACTCGCAAGCCACAACGGCGGCATGATCTGCAAAGCCGATGCGAAGCAGCGCGAGAAACTGCGCGCAGCAGAGGCGGAAGGAAAGCGTTCGACGCACGCCGCAGCGAAGGGCAACGCGAAAGTCGCAACGAAGAAATCCCTGAAGCAGAGCACCGTTCGCAAAACGGCTTCGAAATCGAAGTAGTTCGGGCGCAATGTGACGACCTCTGAACGGGATCGCTCTGTTCATTTTCAGTACGAACTTTGGAATTTTTCAGAGTTGCTCAAGGCTGCGCCAATCCCTTTTTCGGTCAAACTTGGTGAATCTAGTGCTTTCTGATGGATCGCCGAAGGCCCGAAATCCGCATCGGCGCCCGACTGGCAAGGAGACGACGCGAGCCGACGACGACACCTCCAGTCGTGATGCCGTGCGGATTGAAGCCCGGTGCATCCGTCAGACAGGGCATGGACGGTGAAGAGATCGTTTCGCACAGTTGGCACGCGTGTCAACGCGTCGAGATGGCTCGAAATCGTCTTGGGTCTTGTGGGAGTCTTTCGTTCAAATCGGAGGCCTGACATGTTGCCGATCTATCTGACTTCTGTCGTCCTCTGTTTCTCCGCACCAGCACCGCTCGCGGCGCAGACGGCGCCTTCGCGAGAGATTGGCTCGCAGGCAGGGCGCGAAGGGGTTCTGCAGGCAGCGCCGAGCTCACTCTGCGCATCGCGGCACATCCACAGCGGCTACATTGTGGAGTTCGATGTTGGTACTCCGGATGCGATCGGTGGATTCGTCTTCTCGCTCCCAACGCCGCAAGGTGAACTCGTTGTGTCCGTCGCACCGCGATCTGTGCGTGCAGAAGGTTTCCGCATCGTGGTGTCACCGAAACCCGGAGTCTTCGAGGAAATTTCGACACCACCGGTCACGACGGTGCGCGGCGGCGTCCGCAATGTTCCAGGTGCTCGTGTCGTGGGTTCGATCGTCGATGGTGACCTTTCGGCGATCATCGCCATGCCGGACGGCACTCGCTATGCCGTAGAGCCGTTCGGCGAAGTTGGCGGGGCGCATCTTCTGTACGACACTGCATTGATCATCGACTCCGGAAAAACATGCGGCGCCGAGCATGATCGCGATCACGGCAAGCAAGGCATCGGCGACCATGAAGAGTTTGGTGGAGAAGGTGGGGTCGCCGGCGGGTCCACCCGCTGGGTGCAGGTTGCTGTCGATGTGGACTATCCGTTTTACCTTGAGCATGGCGGGAATCCAGTCGCGGTCGCGCGTCGCGTCGAGCAGTGCTTCGCGACTGCGAACATGCAGTACGACAGCCAGTGCAACATCGAGCACCTCGTCACGGGTCTTGTGATTCGAACGACCGCGGCAGCGGACCCGTACGATCTCGGCGAACCTTGCACGCGCTGGCCCAACGAATCGGGCATGAACTGGGATGTGCAGGGCCAGTGGCGAAACAGTCCGCCGCAGCCCTTCGCGCGCGATGCCGTGATGTTGTTCACCGGCCGCAGCCACGGTTCGACCATTGGCTGCGCATTCGAAGACTCAATCTGCAACGAGAACATTTTTATGGCGCGTATGGCTGGGTCGAGGCAAACTGGCTCGGAACAACGGAGGTACCAAAGGCAGCCGACCTCCTTGCACATGAACTCGGCCACATGTGGAACGCAGGCCACTGCAGTTGCGCAGCACCGCCAACCACGATGAATGCCAGCATCCTCGGCGGCCTGACTTTTGCTCCGAGTTCTGTCGGTGAGATTCTCAGTCATCTTCATGCACACCCGAGTTGCTTCGATGTTTCGACGCAACCACCAGTTGTCGGATGCGGTGGAGGTGGAGGCGCCGAGAGTTGCTATCTCGTTCATGCGACGCCGTGGTGCAGAGATGAACAGTGTTGTGTGACGGTGTGTGCGTTTGATCCTTTCTGCTGCCACAGCAGTTGGGACTCGCTGTGTGTGCAGGGTGCTGCTGAACGCTGCGGAACCTGCGGGATCGGCTACGAATCATGCACGGTCGCACATAGCACTCCAGGATGTTGGCTGAGTTCGTGCTGCGGTACGGTGTGTTCGGTCGATCCATTCTGTTGCGAATCGTTGTGGGATTCGCTGTGCGCTCAACGCGCTTCCGCCAACTGCCAGACCGGCGAGACTTGCGTGCAAGCGATCCCGATTTCGACGGGTGTCCCGACCGGTGTGTTGTCGGGACCGTTTGTGGGCGACAACGATGGGCGATGCGACTTCACAACGAACAAGCCGCGTTGGTACCGCTGGATCGCCCCGAGCACTGGGATGATGACCGTGCGCATCTGCGGCGGGGAACTATCCACTTTCCCTTACTCGATTGAACTCCACAGGGAGTGCGGCGGGCAGGCGGATGGCTGTAGGACTGATGCGAATGGCGACAGCAGTTGCACCGAGGGGTTTGGGACAGTGTTCTCGTTCGCGGTCAATGCGTTGGAAAACATTCGTATCCGAGTAGCGATGCGCGCAGATATTCCGATCCTCGACGGAGTGCTGACCGTGACATTTGCACCGTATCCGCTCTGTGGGTTGCCGACGGCGGGATCGTGCGTCTTGCCTCACCCCAATACTGGGTGCGCCGACGGCGCATGCTGCGTGCAGATCTGCGCACTCGACCCCTTCTGTTGCACAGACTTCTGGGACGCCCTCTGCGTGACAGCCGCGCGAAGCACCTGCGGATACTCGCCAGCCGATCTCAACGGTGACGGTGCTGTGAGCGCTGCCGATCTTTCAGTGCTACTCGACAACTGGGGAGATTCCCTCATCGGCGACATCAACGAAGACAGCGTCGTGAACGCAGCGGACCTTTCCTTGCTGCTCGCTGCATGGGGATCATGAAGCGCGCAAACGACACCGCTCGATCACCTCCACCCGCCTTTGAAACCGTTCGACAGGGCGTAGCCCGAGCATCAAAGAGAGGCCCGTCTCAAGTGCGGGCCTCTGTTCACGGTTCGGAACCCCCTTCAGAACCCCGTCCATAAACCCGTTTACTTCGTCGCGCATGAGCCTGTCGTGCATGAACCTGTCGTACACGAGCCTGCATGTCCTTGCGTCGCGCGGTTCCACGGTGCCAGACCGAGGAGCGTTGCGAGTCCGCAGGTGCCCGTGGCGCCGGCGAAAATCATGCCGCAACCCATGTATGCGGGAAGCGCGAGGAACCACGGGTTCACGAAAAATCCAAGCGCGGTACCTGCGACGACTGCTGCGCCGATCGTGAGTTGCGTCTGCTGCATGACGCTCAATTTCGGTCGCGACGCGTTGAGTTCGGTACCAAGGCCCGCAGCACGCCACGCCTCGATGCCACCAGCCACGCTGAAGATTTCGACCCCATGCTGCACAAGGCCCGCACAGCGCGTCGCAGCGTCCAAAGATCGCCGACCACCGCGGCAGTGGAAGAGGATGCGTTTCGCGCCGAGACCAGCGATTTCGTTGCTCGTGACTTTCGAGAGTGGGATGAGCCGTGAGCCAGCAATCCGCTCGCGCGCGTGCTCGTCGGCTTCGCGCACATCGATCAAGATCGTGCCAGGCTCCCCGAGCATGCGCTTCGCGGTCTGGAGATCAACCTCGAGCGAGGGGGATTTCATCGAAGCGGTTGGAGAGGGCGTCGTTTGGGTATCGAGGGCGGTCATGTGTGGTCCATTCGGTGGCAGCGTCAGAGTATCTCGCGCGGCGGAGGATTCTCAAAATTTGTGGGCGGAGCGAAAATACCCGTATCTTTTCCACGCTCATTCCATCCATGATGACCCGTTGTGACGGCACCTTCGCGTTGCCGATGGTTCGTTCGAACAGCCCGGTGCGCTCGCGCACGAGGAGACACTCATGTCGACAAGCTCACAGGCCGCTGCTGCACGAACATCTGCCGCTACCTCTTCGCGTCGCGTTCTCATTGTCGGCGGTGGGAGCGCGGGCATCTCCGTCGCTGCGCGGCTCGCGAAAGCCAGCGCGAACGCAAACATCAGCGTCACCATCCTTGATCCCTCAGAGACGCACGATTACCAACCGCTTTGGACGCTTGTCGGAGCGGGAGTCCTTCCGAAGGAAGCCGCGCGCCGTCGCGAGGCAGACCTCATCCCGCGCGGTGTTGAGTGGGTTCGCGAGGCGGCGACGGGCTTCGAACCTGAGGCGAAATCGGTCGTGACATCGAGCGGTCGACGATTGCAGTACGACATCCTCGTCGTTGCTGCCGGACTGCAACTCGATTGGGGCAAAGTCAAAGGCCTCGAAGGCAACATCGGCCGCAACGGCATTTGTTCGAATTACGCCTTTGAAACCGTCTCGACGACATGGGATGCGATTCGGAACTTCAAGGGCGGCGACGCGGTGTTCACGCATCCCGCGACACCGATCAAGTGTGGCGGCGCACCACAAAAAATCATGTACCTCGCAGACGATGCGTTCCGTCGTCAGGGTGTTCGCGGGAAATCGCGGATTCACTTCTATTCAGGTGATGCAGTGATTTTCCGAGTCGAGAAGTATGCCGCCGCACTGCGCGAAGTGATTGCTCGCAAGGAGATCGAGCCGCCGCACTTCAAACACAACCTCGTCGAAGTGCGCGTCGACGCGCGCGAAGCGATTTTCGAAGATCTCGATGCGAAGAAAGAAGTGGTGCAGCGCTTTGACTTGCTGCATGTCACGCCGCCGATGTCGGCGCCAGATTTCTTGAAGAAGAGTCCGCTCGCGGCAGCGACCGGTTGGGTCGAGGTCGACAAGTTCACCTGTCGCCACACGCGTTTCCCCGAGATTTTCGCACTCGGCGACTGTTCGAATCTTCCGACGAGCAAGACTGGCGCCGCGATTCGGAAGCAGGCTCCGGTTGTTGCGACCAATGTGCTCGATGTCCTTGCGGGCCGCGAGCCAAGCGCCAAATACGACGGCTACGCGTCGTGTCCGCTGGTGACCGGCTATGGCTCGCTCATCTTGGCCGAGTTTGATTACGACCTCAAGCCCGCAGAGACTTTCCCCTTCGATCAATCGAAGGAGCGTTGGAGCATGTACGCGCTCAAGCGTTGGCTGTTGCCGCAACTCTACTGGCACGGCATGTTGAAGGGCCGCGCGTAACGCAACCAACCGCGCGTCACGAAGACGCGTGTGGCATTGCTGCGGTGGAAATCTTCGTACCGTCAAACACCCGCGGAAACACACGCGGTGCTTGGCGCCATGCGATGTAGCCCGCCATGACCACGAGGAAAATTGCGAAGCACTTACGCAGCGTGACTTGATCCATCCGTTTCGCGAGCATGCTTCCAACAAGGCTCCCCGCGATACCAAGTGCGATGAAGATGCCGACGACATGCCAGTTGAGCGCAGCGTTCGAGAACACGGCGGATTTCACCAAGCCCGTCGCAGAGTTGACCGCGATGATGGCGAGGCTTGTGCCGACCGCAACTTGCATCGGAAGTCGGCGCAGGAGGACGAGTACCGGCACGATCAGGAAACCGCCGCCGATACCGACGAGCCCGGTCATGAAGCCGAGGCCAACGCCTTGCAGCGCGATGATGGCGCTGCGGCACGATCGGCCGTGTTCACTCGGTTGATTTGC
>JASGCF010000447.1 GCA_030054275.1 Limnohabitans sp.
GTAGATGAGGGACATCGCGTGACGATCGTCGATCTCACCGATGGCGAGCCGACGCCATGCGGAAACCACGACAGGCGGATGCAAGAAGCAAGCGCGGCAGACGCCGTGCTCGGTTGTCAGCGGATCAATCTGGGATTGCGAAACCGAGAACTGACGCACACACTTGCGCATCGTCATGCACTCGCTGCAGTACTCCGTCGAGTCCGATGCGAGGTGCTTTTCGTTCCGCATCCCGATGACGCGCATCCCGACCATGTTGCAGCGTCTGCGATTGCGCGAGACGCGCGGTTTGACGCAAAGTTGACGCAGTCGGCCATCGCGGGCGATCCGGTACATCCAAAGAGACTGTTTCACTACTTTTGCACCCATCTCAAGTCAGTACAGCAACCAACCTTCGCGCTCGACATCACAGCATGGATGTCCCAGAAGCGAAGGGCAATCTTGGCGTATGAGTCGCAGGTCATCGATTACCCACCGAATCGGTCACTTCCGGATCAAGTCGAGGCGCGGGACCGTTACTTTGGCTCGCGCATTGGAGTTGCAGCGGCCGAGCCATTCTGGTCAGCAGAACTTTTGGCCCCGCACAACCTCGATGCTCTGGCGTAAGAACTCTGCGCAGGGCGGAGCTTCCCAAATCGCTCTTCCCGCAACACTCTTCCTAGAAGACTTCCCTTCGGACTTCCAAAACGGAAATCCCAACTGAAACACCAAACGAAACGGCCAAACGAACGCTCGCGTCAACTTTCACCGTCCGCTCGTGCGCCCATCACCCTTCCGCTGCTAGACTCCCAACTCGTTGATGATCGCACTGCTGGGCCTTCTTCAGTTTGACCAACTGCCCGCGCTCTTTGCGCAAGCTGCAGATGTTGCAGCGACCACTGCGCAAGCCACGGCTGACGCCGCGTCTCAAACGGGAACCGCAGAGACCACCGGTCTTCTTGATTGGGTGAAAGCCAACGGGCCATTGTGGCTTCAGCAGTACGGCGCGTGGTTCATCTTCTTCGCCTTCATCGTTTGCGGCATCGGCCTCCATATCTCAGAGGATTTCCTGCTGATCCCAGCGGGTGCTGCGATTTTTCACGGCCACATGACTTGGTCTGAGACCATCTTGGCTGCGTACTTTGGGCTGGTGCTTGGTGATGCAGGTTGGATTTGGGTCTGTCGGAATTTCGGTACGAGATTGGTCCACAGCAAGCGTTTCCTACGCATGATGGGCCCGCGGCGGCTTCTCGAGGCAAAGTATGCCATGGAAGACCGTGGCGTCATTGTGCTCATATTGGCGCGCTTTATTCCTGGTACTCGCACACCAGTGCTCACGATGACCGGCATTCTCCACATGCCTTGGTGGAAGTTCCTTGCGGTTGAATTCTCAACCGTCGCCATCACCGCACCTGTACAGATTGGTATTGGCTATATCGCTGCCATTGGCTACGAGCAAGCCAAGGGCTTTGGTGACATGCTGACGCTTGGTCTTGCTGGAGTTGCCCTCGTGGTTGCGGGTTTCTTTGCAGTGCGATGGTGGAAGCAAGCGAAAGCGCGGAAGGGTCCGCGCCCCCGCTCGCCCGTATCTTGGCTGCGAACATTCGGCAGGGGATCGCATGGGGGATCGCATGGGGGATCGCACAGCTCACGCTTGAGCACCCCGCGCTCTTAGCACGCATGGATCATGCCACCGCCCCTCACGACACCTCCGGTGATCGGGCCCAGCCCTCGCGTGTTGGACGAGGCAGGAGATGGTCGCGCCGTTTCGGCGTTGGCCGTGCGAGAGGTGGCTCGTCTTCGTCATCGAGTTCTGCGCCAGTTTCGAACGGTCCAGTGAGGCCGTCAGAATCTTCGCAGGCGCCGTGCGCCAAGGCCATGGCTTTCGATGGATCGCAGAGATCGATGAACTCCACCATGTCGGGACTTGGTGCGATGTCGCGGACTTCGTCGTTGAGTATGCGGGTGACAAGTTTCTCAAGAAGTTCGCGATCGTCGAATTGATCGGTGCTTGAGAGATAGATACCAAGCCTCGCCAATCCATAGAGGATCGACCACAGCGCATGTGTCACGGCAGGTGTATCGGTGGGCACACGATCTCTCGGCGGTACATAGACACCGATCGCCTCAAGTTGCTCTCGATTGGTCGTGAGCGGTGCTAACTCGCAGTCATAGGTCATCATGGCCAGCGTGTGATCGAGCGGAGCGTCGCGCTGTTGCAGAAGTTCGAATGCGCGCTTGATTCCCAATGCACGCGCGTGCTGCTTCACTTCGAGTTTCGCTGCGATCGAACGCTCGTCGAGAGAAGGCCGGAACGCCTCAGGCGATGGCGCCCCAACCGGACCAAGAAACGAACAACCAGCCTG
>JASGCF010000448.1 GCA_030054275.1 Limnohabitans sp.
GGCCTGCCTCCCCCAACGGCGATCCCATCGTGAACTCGCCAGGAGGACACAAGAGCATCACGATCCCCGTCTTCCTGTCGCGCACCTTCCAAGGGAGCCGAGTGGCCTCCATCCGCGCACGGGCAGCACCATCGGTAACAACCGAGGCATCTGGGAGCTGCGCCAAAATCTCACACCAATCCGGCTCGTCACGTTCGAGTTGCAGAGGAGGCACAGCTGATGTTGGCCGAAGCGGCGTACTGGATGGATGTCGTGGCACGCTGGCTGCCTGCAACATCTCAGCGAGCCTCGGCTTGATCAGCCGCCAGTGCATATGGCTGTATTCGAATGCATTGTGGCGCTGCAACTCGGCAAGTTCAGCGGGAAGCGAGCCTGCAGTCGGCCAGGTGAACTGCGGAAGCGTGACGGGCACGACATGTCGCTTTGTGGCCAGCGCGTGCGCGACCTCGCGCCGAACCCAGTCACCCTCACTCGCGCAGCGATCGAGGCAACCCGGTGAACACACAAGCACGAAACTGCGGCGGGCTTCAATCTGCCCGAGCAACTGCTCGTCGAAGTGGCCCGCACCCAGGCTGTCGACATCAAGAAAGACATCGAACCCCTGCCCTTCAAGGAACTCGGCGAGCACGCGCGCGACCTCGCTGCCTGTACCGCGCCGATACGAAATAAATACGCCTTTGTCCGTCATCGATACACCTGATTCGCAAACTTTGCATGACGCTCAATGCTGTGCCGAGGCCGCCGCCTCGCGCTTCGCACTGGGCAGATTCGGTGGGGATCAAACGCGTGAAAGACGCGGCGTCGAGATCATGACGCGCCGCGAGGAAACGGAAGAAGAGAAGGGGAAAGGAAAGAGGAAAAAGAGTAGAGGAAACTCAGAGGGGGGCCCTCGCGACACGAAACCCGATGAGGCTGCTCGTGAGGCCGGGCGCGATGTCGTAGTCGCGGTAGGAAGAACGCACGTTGAACGTGAAGTTGTACCAACAGCCGCCGCGCAACACGCGATACGAACCAAACGTCGCGGCCTCCTCGGTCCCACCCCGTAAGGGGTACTCGCAGTACATGTCCCGGCACCACTCCAAGACATTCCCGTGCATGTCGTGAAATCCCCACGGGTTCGCAGCCTTTGTCGCGACGGGATGCGTCGATGCTCCGCTGTTGTTCCGATACCACGCCATCGACCCGAGATCGCCCGCATACGCGCCTGTCGTCCCCGCCCTGCACGCGTACTCCCACTCCGCCTCGTTCGGTAGCCTAAGCCCGGTCGCCGTACAGAACCGCTGGCAGTCGTTCCACGACACCTGCTCGACCGGATTCTTGCCGCCCTTGAAGAATGACGGGTTCGTTCCCATGACCATCCGCCACTGGTCCTGCGTCACCTCCGTCTCCGAAAGGTAGAACGCCGACCGGATCACACGCTTGTGCTGCGTTTCATCGTCTCGGCGATCCTCCTCCGTCTCCGGCGACCCCATCAGGAACTTGCCAGGCGGGCAGAGCAGCATCACGATCCCCGTCTTCCTGTCGCGCACCTTCCATGGAAGCTTCGTCGCCACCATCCTCGCGCGGCCCTCTGCATCCGTGACCACGGCCGGATCCGGCGTCACGGCGAGCACCTCGAACCAATCGCCGGTTCTGGGATCGGTGGACGTGAAAGTCGCAGGCTCCTTGGACGAGCAAGCGGTCGCAAGCATGGCGACGAGCGCGACGGCAACACGAACGACGGCAAGATTCATCGAAGAGCGCATCTCTGTATCGTAAACGGAGATCCGGCGGAACGACTGCCGGTGCGTACGGGCGATCACATGCCCGACGGAGGAGCCATCCGCGACCGAAACAGCGGCAGGCCCGAGGATTTCGCCTCAAGCCCGCCGCTGCGATTCATACTTCGCGTTCAGCCGCTCACACCAGCTTCGGGAAGCTTGGCTGACCAGCCTCGTTCGGCTTGGCCGCGAGGTCCTTCACGACCTTCACGAGATCCTTCACATGCTGCGCGCTCTCATTGAAGAGTGCCTGCTCATCGGCGGTCATCTTGATCTCGACGATTTTCTCCATGCCGCCCTTGCCAAGCACGCACGGAACGCCCACAAAGTAGCCCGCGCCCTTCGCGCTCGGCGCGACGCCAAACGCGTCCTCGCAGTATGCAGCGCACGGGAGAATGCGCTTCTTATCCTTGATGATCGCTTCAGCCATCTGGATCACGCCCGATGCCGGCGCGTAGTACGCCGAGGTGCCCATGAGCTGCACGATCTCGCCGCCGCCGACCTTCGCGCGCTGGACGCACTTGTCGATCGTTTCCTGCGGTAGGAGTTGGTCGATCGGAAGGCCGTGCACACTCGTGAAACGC
>JASGCF010000079.1:0-1309 GCA_030054275.1 Limnohabitans sp.
CCGCGGCGTCGATTGCGAGTTGGATCGTGGCGTACTGCGACGGAACGCGGCGGACCTTGCTGAGGACGACGGAGTGACGACCGCCCGCAGCAACGGCGAACGCGCTGTTTGGAAGAGTCAAGTGGGCCGGAACGATCGACTGACCTTGGTTCGGATCAAGGCCGAGGCTTGATGCCGTTGAACCCCACGCGGCGACCGAACCGTCGGCCTTCACAACGAGGGTGTGCGTGCCGCCAGCACTCACAGCGATACATGGCCCAAGAGTGACCGGAACAGCACACTGACCGTAGTCATTGTTCGCGCCGGATGAAGTGAGTCCGCTACCCCAGCACACGACGGTGCCGTTGGTTTTGAGCGCAACCGTGTGTGTATCACCACAGGCAATCGCCGAACACGATCCGAGGCCGCTTGGCACCGTTGATTGGTTCTGGTTGTTCGAACCCCAGCAGACAACGCTGCCGTCGACCGAGCGAATGACGGCTGTGTGATAGCCGCCGCCCGAGATTGCCGAAACTGAGCCGAGGCCCGCAGGCACCACACACTGACCGAGATCGGGAATCACGCCGCCGTACACGGTGCCAGCGCCCCAACATGCAACAGTCGCGTTGGTGCGCAGTGCGATGGTGTGGTATCCGCCGGCTGCAACCTTGGTCGCAGCAAGTCCGGCCGGCACAGTGCTTTGCCCGTATCGATTGTCACCCCACGCGACGACGGTGTTGTTCGGACGCACCGCGACCGAGTGGTAGTAGCCAGCGCCGATGCCGCTACAGATGCCAAGTCCGCTTGGTGGGACCGATTGGTTGGTCGCTTGGCCCAAATTGTTGGTGGTTGCGCCCCAGCCAACAACCGCGCCGTTTGCCTGCAGCGCAAGCGTGTGCATCCAACCGGCCGCAAGTGCCGTGCATTGCTGCAGGTTGGTTGGGGTGGCCGACTGACCGAAGTTTGGGAACGAACCCGTGTTGGTCGTGCCTCCACCGAAGCACTCGACCGAGCCAGACGCTTGCGCGAATGCTGCGCTTCCGGCGCAAAGGGCTGCGAATGCAGCGGTTCCAACTGCCAACGATCTTTGGACTGATGCAGACATCAATTTCAACTCCTCCAGTGGTAGTTTCGCCATCAATTTCTAGATTGCTTCCAACCCACGCGGAGAGCGCGTGTTGGAGGGGCTCTTCTCCGAAGGAAGACTTGATCTTGTGATTTCTGCGCCAGAAATGTTGAAAATTCTGGCGGCCGTCTTCCTGCAAGAACAGTTCTAAAACGGTTCTCCGTCGGGCAACGACCGCAGAGGAGCGCTCGCGAAAGCGCCCCT
>JASGCF010000079.1:1409-6823 GCA_030054275.1 Limnohabitans sp.
AAAACGGTTCTCCGTCGGGCAACGACCGCAGAGGAGCGCTCGCGAAAGCGCCCCTTCCTCTGACACATCCACCAAAGATCGCTTCGTGCGAAATGCTTTTTGCGAATTGCTTCCTGCGACGCGGGACGACCCGCCGCGCACAATGTCATGCGGCATCGGAGGGCGACGCCCGCACGCAAAGTGCAAAGTTCACAAAAAACAACCGACCGTCTTTCGACGGCCGGTTGCGAGATACTTCGGTAAGAACGACTTCTGTCGCGGCGGGTCGAAGAACGACCTCGCGCACGATCAATAATCGTCGCCGTGATCGTGGCCAGCAGCGGCCTTCGCCTTCTTCTCCTTGACCTCGGTGATCGCGCAGTCGGTCGTGAGGAGGAGCCCCGCGATCGACGCCGCGTTCTGAAGCGCCACGCGCTCGACCTTGGTCGGAACGATGATGCCCGATGCAACGAGATCTTCATACTTCTGCGTTGCCGCGTTGAAGCCGAAGTTCACATCGCTTGAGTCTTCGATCTTCTGCGCAACGACCGAGCCGTCGAGGCCGCCGTTGGCAGCGATCTGCTTCGCTGGTGCGGCGAGCGCGCGGAAGACGATGTCGACACCGACCGACTCGTCGCTCGGGAGGCCCTTCTTGAGCTTCTCGAGCACGCGACGCGCGCGGATGACGCTCGTACCGCCGCCTGGGAGGATGCCCTCTTCGACAGCAGCGCGGCACGCGTGGAGCGCATCTTCGACGCGTGCCTTCTTCTCCTTCATCTCGACTTCGGTCGCGGCGCCGACATTGATCTGCGCAACGCCACCCGAGAGCTTCGCGAGGCGCTCTTGGAGCTTCTCGCGGTCGTAGTCGCTCGTGGTGAGTTCGATCTGCGCCTTGATCTGCTCGATGCGACCCTGGATGTCCTTGGTCTTACCGAGGCCCTCGACGATGGTGCAGTTGTCCTTGTCGACGGTGATCTTCTTCGCGCGGCCGAGGTCGGCGAGCGTGAGGTTCTCGAGTTGAATGCCGAGTTCCTCCATGATCGCCTGACCGCCGGTGAGGACGGCGATGTCTTGCAGCATTTCCTTGCGACGGTCGCCGAAGCCCGGCGCCTTCACAGCGCAGACCTTGAGGACGCCGCGGAGCTTGTTCACGACCAAGGTCGCGAGCGCTTCGCCGTCGATGTCTTCAGCGACGATCAAGAGGCTCTTGCCGCTCTCTGCGATCTTGCCGAGGATCGGGAGGAACTCCTTCGCGCTTGAGATCTTCTTCTCGTAGATGAGGACGAAGCAATCTTCGAGCACGCACTCCATCGCCGCTTGGTTGGTGACAAAGTGCGGGCTGAGGTAGCCCTTGTCGAACTGCATGCCTTCGAGCAGCGCGACATGCGTTTCGAGGCTCTTGCCCTCTTCGACGGTGATGACGCCGTCCTTACCGACCTTGTCCATCGCCTCAGCGATGATCTTGCCGATTTCCATGTCTTGATTCGCGGAGCACGCGCCAACTTGCGCGATTTCCTTCGAGCCAGAGACCTTCTTCGACATGCGACGCAGGTCTTCGATGATCGCAGCAACGGCCTTATCGATGCCGCGCTTGACCGAGTTCGCGTTCGCGCCAGCGGTGATGTTGCGAAGGCCTTCTTGGAAGATCGCCTCGGCGTAGACGGTCGCTGTGGTGGTGCCGTCGCCAGCGTCCTTCGACGCCTTCGACGCGACTTCCTTCACCATCTGCGCGCCCATGTTCTCGTAGGGATCTTCGAGTTCGATTTCCTTCGCGACGGTGACGCCGTCCTTGGTGACGGTTGGTGCGCCGAAGGACTTCTCGAGGACGACCACGCGACCCGATGGGCCGAGCGTGACCTTGACCGCCTTCGCGAGCTTCTGCACGCCGCGGAGGATGCGCTCGCGTGCGTCGGTGTCGTATGCAATTTGCTTTGCTGCCATTGGTGTGCTTCTTTCTTCACTGCGCTTTCGCGCGTTGGGGGTTCTTCAACGTTCTTGCTACCAGAGCCCGCTGCCGCCAGCAGCGGGCGCTCAAATTTCGGTCGCAGCCGCAGCGGCGACCGCTCAAACACGAGGCGACCGCTCAAACACGCCTATCCAATCTCAACCCACGCCACCCGCGATGCGTCCACGATGTAGACATGCGAGCCGTCGGTGACCTTCACAAGCCCGTCGGCCTCGGCTGGAATCAGCATCGCACGCTTCACGATGCAACTCGACGCGTGATCGAACTCGATCCGCAGGTCGCGTTGTCCGTTGAGCTCGCGAAACGCGAGGCGAAGGGTGTCGTCAGTCATGCTCATGCGGTGTTCTCAGGCGGTGTTCTCAGGCGGTGCGATCACTCGATCACGCCAAGGATGTCTTCCTCAGTCATGATGAGCAGCGACTCACCGTCGATCTTGATTTCGGTGCCCGCGTACGACGAGAAGATGACGCTGTCGCCCTTCTTCACTGTGAACGGCGTGACTTTGCCGTTGTCCTTGCTGCGGTGACCGTCGCCGAGTGCAACGATCTTGCCCTGCTTCGGCTTCTCCTTGCTCGACTCGGGAAGGAAGATGCCGCCTTCGGTCTTGGTTGCGGCTTCGTCACGCTTCACGAGGATCTTGTCGCCGAGTGGACGGAACTTCATGTGTTTCTCCTTCGATGGAACTTGCTTCTCTTCTGAACTCTCACCTGCGACCGACTCCGACGACGGCCGCTTCTTTGTGATTCGTGTGGGCCGCGACTCAGGCCGCCGGCCAGTGGTCGCGGTAGTGGCGCCGCACGACGCGTTCGAGCGCCTGCAGCATCACTTCGATGGGGACAGGGTCGTCGAGCACCGTGAACGCGCCGTCGCGGAGGGCGTCTGCGAGCATGCGCGTGGACTCTGCCGGATCGACTTGCCGCGGACGCACGACGATGGTCGGCGGCGGCTGCTCGAGTCGGCGCAGGAGTTGGAGGACGCGCGGGCCCGCGGGCACTGCACGGGTACCGGTCGGTTGACTGCGCGTCGGATGCATGGGGATCGACAGGTCGATCACCGCGATGTGGACGCGTTCCGCGCGGATGACTTCAGACGCCTCATCGCCGCTTTCAGCGCGATAGCAGCGGATCCCGATGCGATTCAGGATGATCGGGATTTGGTCCGCAAAAGCGTGCTCGCGCCAGCCGCCATAGGTCAGCAGCAAGTTCAGCCGACGCGACGCCTCGCAGCCGCTTGAAGCGACTTGGTCGGGGTCGGGGCTGTGCAGGCGAAGCACCATGGGAGGGGGCCGCGCCATGCAACGGGTATGCCACCGTGGGTTGGGAGGGTTCACGGGAGCCGATGAGTTGGCAGCGTGGGTTCCAAAGTCGCTCCGACGGCGCCGACTGTGTCCCGCGCCGCGAGGACGCGATTCCTAGAGAGCCGTAAGACCATTTCAGACATGGATTTAGAGCATATGCCGCCCATGATGTGGCGCCAAGGCACGGAAACGAGAATCCCATGACGCCGCGTGCCGTCGGCAACTTCACAGATGCCCAAGTTCGCCATGTCGGGTGTCGGAACCGCTGCGGTCTGCCGAATTGGCACACCGTCGCGGCCCACCAACGGAGGTCGAGCCACGATTCCTCGCGAATTTCGGACGCGCAGCGTCCCCGATGGTCGACCTATCTTGCCCGCTCGCAGTTTCTGCGCTCGGTTTCGTCTTGCCGTTCCGTCACTTCATTCGGACCCTACCTATGGCCGCCCGCTCCGCAGTTCGTATCGCAGATCTCTTCACGCACCACGAATCGCACCTTGGCACAACAGCCACGGTGCAAGGTTGGGTGCGCACCCGCCGCGACTCGAAGGCAGGCATCTCGTTCGTTGCGATCAGTGATGGTTCGTGCTTCGACGCAGTACAAGCGGTCGTGCCAAACTCGGTCGCGAACTACGAGTCGGAGGTGCTGAAGCTGACGGCGGGTTGCTCGGTCGAAGTGACCGGCACAGTCGTCGCGAGCCAAGGCAAGGGTCAGTCGGTCGAGATCCAGGCCGAGTCGATCAAGGTCCACGGGCTTGTCGACGACCCCGACACCTATCCGATTTCGCCAAAGCAACACTCGTTTGAATATCTCCGCGAGGTCGCGCACCTGCGCGCGCGCACGAACACCTTCGGCGCGATCGGCCGCGTGCGGCACTGCTTGGCGATGGCGGTCCACCGCTTCTTCCACGAGCAGGGCTTCCTGTGGGTCCACACGCCGATCATCACGGGAAGTGATTGCGAAGGCGCTGGGCAGATGTTCCGCGTGTCAACGCTGGATGCGATGAACATGCCGAAGACGCCGGACGGCAAGATTGATTATTCGCAAGACTTCTTCGGCCGCGAAACGAATCTCACGGTGTCGGGGCAGCTCAATGTCGAGACATGGTGCATGGCACTTTCGAAGGTGTACACCTTTGGTCCGACTTTCCGCGCCGAGAATTCGAACACTTCGCGACACCTCGCGGAGTTCTGGATGATTGAGCCAGAAATCGCATTTGCCGATTTGCATGTCGACGCGAAATTGGCCGAGGATTTGCTGAAATACATGTTCCGCGCGCTGCTGGCAGAACGCATGGATGACATGAAATTCTTCGCAGAGCGGATCGACAAGACTTGTATCGAGCGACTTGAGAAGTTCGTGAGCGCGGACTTCGCGAAGCTTGATTACACCGACGCGATTGCAGCACTTGAAGACGCCGTGAAGAAGGGCGTGAAGTTCGAGTATCCCGTCAAGTGGGGTATCGATATGCAGAGTGAACACGAGCGTTGGCTGACCGAGACATACATCGGTCGCCCCGTCGCCGTGATGAACTACCCGAAGGACATCAAGGCGTTCTACATGCGCCAGAATGACGACGGAAAGACCGTTGCCGCGATGGACATTCTCGCGCCCGGCATTGGCGAGATCGTCGGCGGTTCGCAGCGTGAGGAGCGTTTGGAATTGCTCGACAAGCGCATGGACGAAATGGGCCTCCACAAAGCGGATTACTGGTGGTACCGCGATCTGCGTCGCTACGGAACCGTGCCGCACGCAGGCTTCGGACTTGGCTTTGAACGCGCGATCATTTACGCAACGGGCATGGCGAACATTCGCGATGTGATTCCGTTCCCGCGTGCGCCGAAGACGGCTGCGTTCTGAAAAACGGTGCCGACGAGCTCGCGGGTACGAGCGGGTACAAGCGGGTCGCTGCCTGGCACCAGCGTCGGCTCTCGCAACATCAGACGCCGCACGATCTTCCACGCCGCGCGTGCGGTGCCGGGTACGTGCCGGGAGCAAGCGAGTACAAGCGGGTCGTTGGACGGCACCGTTTGAGAAATGGTGCTGAGAAACGGTGCCGACGAGCTCGCGGGTACGAGCGGGTACAAGCGGGTCGCTGCCTGACACCGGCGTCGGCTCGCGCAACATCAGACGCCGCACGATCTTCCACGCCGCGCGTGCGGTGCCGGGTACGT
>JASGCF010000079.1:6923-10561 GCA_030054275.1 Limnohabitans sp.
GCCGGGAGCAAGCGAGTACAAGCGGGTCGTTGGACGGCACCGTTTGGTTTGGAGTCTCACAACTCAACCTGCGCGCCGAAGTCGACCACGCGATCGGGCGGCAGATTGAACGACCTCGTCGCGTCCACTGAATTGCGTGAAAGCGCGGAGAACAGCCGCTTCCGCCAACCCGCCATCTTCGCCGTTCCCGTCGGCACCACCGATGTGCGGCGCGCGAAATACGTCGTCTGATTCGGATCGAATTGGAAGCCCTGCGCCTTCGCGCGCTCGAGGAACCGCGGGATGTTCGGGCTTTCCATGAAGCCGCAGAGCGCGGTGATTTTCCACACGCCATCCGGCAACCATTCGACGCGAATCTGCCGGGCGGCAGGCACGACAGGCAAGTTCGACGACACGATCGTCATCAGCACAACTTGTTCGTGCAGCACATGCGCGTGTTCGACGAAATGCTTGAGCGCGAGCGGCGTGTTGTAGTTCGTCGTGAGGTAGACCGCAGTCCCTGGGACGCGCGGAATCGCGTCCGTCCAAAGCGCGCCGAGGAAGTCGTGAATCGACTGCGTGCCCTCGGCGAGCTTGCGGCCGATGATGTAACTGCCCTGCACCCAGGTCGACATCACCAAGAACGCAAGCAGTGCGATCGCAATCGCGAACCATCCGCCCGTCGGGAACTTGATGATGTTCGCGCCGACAAGAAGCACATCGACGACAAGGAACACCACGATGATCGGCCCGAGCCAGCGGCGCTTCCAACGCCAGAACCGCCGCGCAACGACCGCGAAGAGGATCGTGGTGATGAGCATGTCAAGCGTGACAGCAATGCCGTACGCGCTCGCGAGTTTGGTCGAACTTGGAAAGAGAAGCACGGTGAAAAGGCAGCCGACGAGCATCAGTCCATTCAGAGACGGAATGTAGATCTGCCCCTCTTGCTCACCGGACGTATGCACGATCTCAAGCCGCGGCAACATGTTGAGACGAATCGCCTGCCGCGCGATCGAGAAGACGCCAGAGATCATCGCCTGACTCGCGATCACCGTCGCCATCGCGGCCAAGATGACCATCGGGATAATCAGCGGCTGCGGGACCAGCGCATAGAACGGATAGAAGTCGGAGGCCATCGCCCCTTGGTTCGACTCGAGGTGCTGGAGGAGCACCGCGCCCTGTCCGAAGTACTGGAGCGTGAGCGCGGGACCAACCAAGAGATACCAGCCGATCCGAATTGGCCGAATGCCAAAGTGACCCATGTCGGCATAGAGCGCCTCTGCGCCTGTCACGCAAAGGACGATCGAACCGAGTAAGAGAAACGTTTCGACCGGATGTGCGGAGATCAGGGCCCACGCGTACATCGGATTGACCGACCAGATCACCTCGGGGCGCTCAAGTGTGCCGAGCAGGCCCAAGATTCCGAGCACACTGAACCACACCACCATCACAGGTCCGAAGACCACCCCGATCTTCGCAGTTCCAAACTGCTGGAAGTAGAAGAGCCCGATCAGGATCACGAGTGTGGTGGGAAGGATGAAAGGCTTCAGCACCGGATTCGCGACTTCGAGGCCTTCCATCGCCGAAAGCACCGAGATCGACGGCGTGATGATGCCGTCGCCGAAGAGCAGCCCCGCGCCCGCGATCGCGAGCATGGTCATGATGAAGCGCCCACGCACGGCCCTCGCCGACAGTCCGCGTGGGATGAGCGAAAGCAGCGCGAAAATGCCGCCCTCACCGCGGTTCGACGCCCGCGTGATCATGAAGATGTACTTCACGTTCACAACGAAGATGAGCAGCCAGAAGACGATCGAGAGGATGCCGCGAACGTAAAGTTCGTCGACGATCTGCCCTTGTGCCTTGAGGTGTGCGAAGCTCTCTTTCAGCGCGTACAGCGGACTCGTCCCGATATCGCCAAACACGACACCGATCGCGCCGATGGCGAGGGCCGCATAGGCCTTTGGGGAGAGATGCTGTCCGCGCGAGTGCGACACAGTGGAAGAAGTCAGTGTATCTCTGGCGCGAATCGACGTATGACCGGTGCTCCGTTCGGCGAAGAGAGCTGAATTCCCGCGCGGGTTCGCCTCGCCGCGGCTAGCGCGACCCACCGCCCGATTCGAGAAGGGTTACGCTGTCCGTGATGCGCACCATCGACCTGCACACGCATATCTTGCCGCGATCGTGGCCCGATCTTGCGCGAAAGGCTGAGACCAAGGGTTGGCTCGCGATCGAGCACCTTGGACGCGGCGCGTCGGGCTGCGAGTGTGCGCGCCTCACCGTCGACGGACGCCACTTCCGCGACATCGACGCGAATTGCTTCGACGCGCGCGTTCGCATCGAAGAGATGGATGCACATCGCGTGGACATGCAGGTGCTCTCAACGGTGCCAGTCATGTTCTCGTATCACCAACCCGTCGATGCGGCGCTCGAACTCGCACAACATCTCAACGATCACATCGCAGAAACCGTGCGCGCAAACCCCGCGCGCTTCCGCGGCCTCGCGACCGTACCGCTTCAAGACACAAGCCTCGCCTGCCGCGAACTTGACCGCGCACTCGACGAACTCGGCCTCGACGGCGTTGAGATCGGTTCGAATGTCACCGTCGTGCGCGACGGCGTTGCGCGCGAACTCAATCTCGATGACGCGCGGCTCTTTCCATTTTTCGAGCACTGCGCCCGTCGCGGCGCGGCTGTGTTCATTCATCCATGGAACATGCTCGGCCAAGCGTCAACACCGAAATACTGGCTTCCGTGGCTTGTCGGTATGCCGGCCGAAACCGCGCGCGCTGCGTGCTCGCTCATGATGGGCGGCGTACTCACGCGGCTTCCCGCGCTCAAAGTCTGCCTCGCGCACGGCGGTGGCAGTCTCGCATTCACGATCGGTCGCATCGAACACGGCTTTCGCGAGCGACCCGACCTCTGCGCAGTCGATTGCGATGTCAATCCGCGCGCGCAGTTGCGGCGCTTCTACTTCGACACGCTGGTGCATGATGAAGCGGCGCTGCGGTTCCTCATCGACGCCGTTGGCGCCGATCGACTCGCGCTCGGCAGCGACTACCCGTTCCCGCTCGGCGAACATGTCGCGGGAACGCTCATCAAATCGATGCCAAGCCTCGACGACGCCACGCGCGCCCGCATGCTCGCGGGCACCGCCGACGAATTTCTCGCGCGGTGAGGCGCTGCGATTTGTTCTCGGACAAACAGCCTTTTGACGAGTAATTCTGTTGATTACTGCCCGCTGCTGTTGGAAATCGATGGATGTTCCACGAGTATGCGGTGCCGTGGTCAATTCGTCCTAGCTGTTGATGCCATGGACTGGTTCCCCGTTCCTTTTGGTTGCACGAAGGTGAGGCTTTCCACATGTCGCTCGCTCTTTCAAACACACGTTCAGTTTTTGCAGTGTCAGTTCTCTGCACAACGAACATGCTCGTCGCGACTGGCCTCCACGCAGAGGACGAGTGTTCCACGGCCGCAACGGCGGTCATTGGACCAAACGCGTTCAGCACAGCGAACGCGACGACAAGTTTGCAAGTTGTGGATGAAGGCCAATGCACTGGAACCTATCTCGCTTGGGGAACGGCAAACAAGGACATCTGGTTCCAGTTCACCGCCCCATCCAACGGCAACCTCAACCTCGACACCTGCTTCGCAGGTAGCTT
>JASGCF010000449.1 GCA_030054275.1 Limnohabitans sp.
GCGTCCCACTTCTTCTTCGCGTTGCCAAGCCAACCCTTGTAGAAGAGATACACGCGGCCGTCGATGATTTCGTAGTTGAGCGGATCGATCGCCACTTTGTCGCCGTCGATCACAGCCCATGCGCACCAGCCGCCGTACGGCGGTTCCCACTTGACGGGGTCCGACTCGAATTTCTTCTTGTTCTCTTCGCTCACGAAGCGATAGGTCACGCCGCGGTAGACGAATGAAAACGCAGCCTTGCCTTCCCGCGGACCAGCCTTGTCGAAGTAGCTCACTGGGTCGTAGCCGCCGAGTGCAACGCCGCTTTCATCGAGGTTGAAACTCGAGCGGCGCAGGGCATCTGGCGTGTCGTCCGCTTTCGCGTTGGCATTCCTTTCAGCGGGTGCTTGCGCGCTGACCGCAGGCGCGGTGTCTTGTGCAACAAATGCCGAAGGAGCGGGAAAAACAGCGAGAACAAGCGCGGCGATCGGAGCGAGAGCGAAGTGCGTCATGCGCGTGTTGTAGCGGGATTTCAATCGGTGCGTGAACTCTCATGCGATCGCTTGCATGTTCGGTCGATTTGCGCGAACTTCCCGCGGTGCAGAGATGTGTGCGAACAAACACGCGGAAACCGAACCTTGCCGCGCGCCTCGCCGCGACGGTGGGTGCGGTGGCGTTGATCGCGCCTGTGGCTCTCGCCGATGAAGACACGAGCGCAGAACTGCACCAACTGCACCGCGTGCTTCGCATGGGTTCTGAGATTGGTGATCGCGCCGCATGGTTCTCGCAGATGCGCGGATTTGTGAACTTCGACACGCTCGACGGGATCGCGCCGATGTTTGGAAACAGCGCGGATGCGCCACCGTTTTCATGGACACAGGAGCGGGCGGGCCCGATGGCGCATCCGTCGGCAACTGGCGCGATGGACGATCCATTGGCGTTCGTTGTGACGCCCGTTCGCAACGCGCTTGCGTGGGGGCGCGACCACGGGATTCGCGCGGATGTCTACGAAGCTCTTGCATGGCAGGCGGCGAGTGACACGCTGCCGGACACGCGATCGACGGCCGGAGGTGCCCGTTTCAACGCTCGCATCGATGCGCTCCTCTTTCGAAACGCGGGCGAAGGTCAAGGGCATGTGACAGTACAACTTCGACAGAACAACCAGTGGCCGCAGGGCGAGGGAAACATCTCCGACTCGTTGGCGTCGCCGGTGTATTTGAACGAGTTGGTTTCAAGTCGCGACACATTTCTCGCGCGTGCGTTCTACAGCCAAAGCATGCTTGACGATCGATTGTCGTTCACCGTCGGCAAGATCAATCCCAACGACTATGTCGGTCTGAATGTCTTCGCAAGCGACGAAACCACGCAGTATCTCGCGCAGCAATTCGACGGAAACGATGTTCTGCCGCTGCCATATCAGTACTACACGCCAGGTACTGCGGTGCAAGCGATCGCAACCGAGTGGCTTGCGGCAAGCGCGTTCGTGGCGAGTGCCGAAGGCGCGACCGACAACTGGTTCGATGCGAAACTTGATTCAGGCTACGCGGTCGGAGCCGAGGCGAATGTGCTCTTTGAGTTGTTTGATCTGCCAGCGCGATTGTCGTTTGCGTGGTGCGGATCGGATGTTGGTGGGCCGGGGGCTCCCAACGGCATCGGAAGCACCGATGTATGGGGCAATTCCTATGTCGGCACCGCGCAGTACTTCGTGACCGATCGATGCGGCGTGTTCTTCCAGTGGGCTTGGGCTGAAGACGACATCGCTGGAACATCGACAAACGAAGGCGGCGCAGGCATCACGCTCGACGACGCATTTGGGCGTGTCGGCGATGGCGCTGGCGTGGCGCTCGGTTGGTCGGAGCCGACGGATCCCGCGCTCACGACGCAAGGTTTGCTTGAGGCGTATTACCGCATGCAAGTCACGGGAAGTTTGCAGGTCTCGCTCGATGTGCAGGTCATCCTGCCGCCGACCACGGATGAGTTGTCCGATCCGACGGTCGTCGGCGGCATCCGTGCGGTGATTCGATTTTGAAGTGCAAGCACACGCTTTGAAGTGCAAGCACATGCACCGCAATGTGGAACCGTGCGCGTCGCCGCGCCAATCGCGTATGTCTCGACATGACCCGCGCAGATACGGCTTCGCTCTTTCCATCCACGCATGCGACCTGGATCGTCGAGACACTCGCTGCGATCCTCAACACTTGGGGTACCGACGGCGGCAAGTTCCCGCGTGCGGATGTCGATGGTTCGGGCACCGTCGACGGCGCCGATCTTGCGGCGGTGCTGAGCCAGTGGGGGCCGTGCGAGTAGGGTGAGCGCCTCGACCCGCCGATTGGCGAAGCCAATCGGGTGCCACT
>JASGCF010000450.1 GCA_030054275.1 Limnohabitans sp.
CGCCAGGTGCGCATTGTGGATGGATGTGTTGTGGATGGCTGAGTCTCTCGCCCATCGCGCAGCGTGACGCATCAATCGTTTGTTTGATACCAGCGCTGTGCCTGCGACGCTGCCGCTTCAACCGTCATGCCAAATGCTTTGCGAAATCGACTCTCAAAGGGCTCGGGAGTTGCGTTACCAGTATTCGGAACAGTTGGTTTCGGAACGGGTGGTTTCGCAACCCGAACCAGCGCGATGGCGTTCTTCTCATAGAGGTAGCGCGCGAAGAGGTAACAGAGAGATTTCGCAACTTCCGCGCGATTCTTGTCGCCGCCGCCCTGCCAGATGCCGCTGCCTGGCTTCGCAGAGATGATCTGCGCGAATGAATCCCCGCCGCGGAGTACATCTAAGCCGCGCTGGCGAATCGTGATATCGACCCGCGCCTTCGGAAACGACACATCCGCCATCACGCGCGGGAGCCCTTCATTCAGCCAACCTGGTGAGCGTTCCGCGGTGGTCGCGTAATGCAGCATGGCTCGTGCGAGGCCGAATGCCGCGGACGACCTGCGCAAGGTGTGATCACCTTCTGGCGCGACCAAGACGATCGCTTGTAACGGCCCCGCCGGGTTGTCCTTCGGCGCGCGATACACAACAAGCACCTCTGCGTGGTTTGTCGCATGAGCGCTGGCCGCGGTCGCCAACATCAATCTCCACGATTCTGTCGAGCCCGCGATCACCACGGGAATGCGGCCCTGCGGGCTGAAGTTGTGGCCAGCCTGCGAGAAACGCTCTGCCCATGTGCGAAACATGCCTTCGAGTTCAACAGCATCTTCCTTATGGACATCCGCGGATTGCTCAGCCAAAACCACAATGCCGGTTTGCTCGTGCATGGTGCTGCTTGTCCCCGCTGCCGCGAGTAACGAACGCGCACTTTCGAGACCGGTCGCAGACGCGCGCTCGAAGGCGTTCGCATCAAGCGTTGGCCACGGAGTGCTCGCAAACGGGTGACCCTCAGGCGAGCGCGACTCGAGCGCTGCGTCTTTGGCTGCACGGTCGACACTCTTCCGTGCGGCTACAAGTTGCGTTGCTTCCGCTCGCGCCTTCTCGATTTGCTCTTTGGACGCACCCGCTCGCTTCGCCAAGTCGACCGCAGATCCCGCGATCGAACGAGAAGAATCCCCCGATTCGACAAGGGAAAGCAGAATCGCAGTTGCGTCCGCAGCGGCTTGCGCGTCTTTCGCAGGAATCACGGCGCGCAGCAGGCGCAGCGCAGCCGCCGGCTCCACATCTTCCCAGCGATAGGTCCCACAGGAACCTTCAAACGACTCACCCGACCACGCCTCGACCGTGCACCCAACGCTGCGGCCGCTGCGCAATTCGATGGTGGACTTGACGCCCGCATCCAAAACGCGACGCGGAACCTCCGCCCACGCCGAAGTCCCGACAGCCAGAATGGCAGTAGAAATCGGCACGAAGAGGCATCGAGTCATGCGTGAACCTCCAGAGTTTGCAAGATTAGCGTGTGAAACTCCCAAATCTGCACCGTCGGAAGCCGAAAAAGATCTTCGGCGGACTGGTGCGACCTTTGCCAGACCGCGGCCCTCTTCCGAACTACCGACAGGTCCAAGTGAGTACGATGGCATTCCCCGATTCCGACCAACCGAGAGGTGTTGGAACGAAGGCACGCAGCGGCCCGCTGCAGAACACTGGGCCAGTGAAGGAGTCTCCACATGTTTGAGCGACTGACCGACAGAGCCCGCAAGGTCATGGCCTTGGCCAACCAAGAGGCGCAACGCCTCAACCACGAGTACATCGGGACAGAGCACATCCTTCTCGGCCTCGTGAAGGAAGGCTCGGGCGTTGGCGCGAATGTCCTCAAGAATCTTGACATCGATCTCCGCAAGGTACGCATCGAAGTCGAGAAACTTGTGAAGACTGGCCCAGAGATGGTCACGATGGGCAAACTTCCGCAGACACCGCGCGCGAAGAAAGTCATCGAATACGCGATCGAAGAGGCCCGCAACCTCAACCACAACTATGTGGGTACAGAGCACCTCTTGCTTGGCCTCCTTCGTGAACACGACGGCGTCGCTGCCCAAGTGCTCATGAACCTCGGCCTCAAGCTCGAAGAAGTGCGCGAAGAAGTCCTCAACTTGCTTGGTGCCGGCGCGGAAAGCGAAGAAGCACCTCCGCAAGCCGAACCGCAGGAACCACCGTCCATGGGCGGCCCTGCGTCGGGCGGACCAGAATCCGGCGCACGCCGCGGGACAGCAAAGAGCAAGACTCCCGCGCTCGACAGTTTCGGCCGTGACCTCACCGAACTCGCCAAGGGTGGCGAGCTCGATCCAG
>JASGCF010000451.1 GCA_030054275.1 Limnohabitans sp.
GCGACAGTGCCGTTCATCATCCGGCTCATCGCGCCGCTCATGAAGCGCAGCATGACGAGCGGAAAGACGCTGCCTGCAGGCTTCAAGATTCCACAGAGCGCGTCGTACATGCAGCCGCGACCCGGGTGTTCATTCGAGGATGGCCTGGCGCGCCTTCAAAAAGTGCTCGATCGACTTGATCGCGGAGAACAGATGACGCATGCAAGCCCAGCGTTTGGCAAGATGTCGCACGACGAATGGATGCGACTTCATTTGGGCCATGCGCAATTGCATCTCGGCTTCTTGCATCCCTGACAGAACGCGCTGCGCGAGCCGAAAGGCCGAGTCATTTCGCCGTTTTCTTCGGTCGTCGCTTCGTTTGCAGTGACTTGGTGCGTTGATCGGGAGCGATCGCGACCATGAGCCGCACAATCTCACCACCGTTCGGCTTCGCGTGACGGCTTGCGAAATCGCGAATTGCATTCTTGAGCGCGATCAACTCTTCCATTCCAGCGCGATCAAGATGCATGATCTTGCCGAAGAGGTAATGCACATCAAGTCCTTCGACGAGGGTCGATCCGCCTTCCATCGCACGAATCGACGCTTGATGTTCACGCGCGTGCATTCGGAAATAGGCATTGCTCGCACGAATCCACTCGCGCGACCGCGTGAAGTGTTGCACATCGTACGGTTCGACATCCATCATCGGGCCGCGGTCGTAGATCGCGACCGGACGGCGAGCACTTGGGCGATGCCCAGCGACGATCAAGAAGCCTGCATCGACCATCGCCTGCAAGTGGGGATAGATACTCGCGCGCGTACGACCTGTGGCCTCTGCGAAATCTTGCGCCGTGGCGGGGCAGATAGAACCAGCCACGAGCTCAAGCTCGAAGCGAAGTGGTGAACTCATGGCTCGCCATTGCGCATTGCCCCAGACGACGGGTGCGTGCGCGGCGGGCGCGGACTCGTGATTCCTCATTGCAGAAAAATCTACCGGAGTCGAAGCGGTGTGTGTGCTGTTCTTCGGCATGCAGCGATTCTTCGCAAATCGCACGCATTCCCGAATCAGAACTTTTGCGCAGTGTGCGATGCAATTTCGTTACGACGCAGCGTTGGGTAAATCCCAGCGCATCAACAGTGACGAAGGCATCGGTGGAAACTCAAGCGCCACGCGCGCAAGCGTGAATTCTTCAAGTGAAGCGCCCATGTGGTTGACACATGCGTCGATCAATGCCGCGTATCGCGGCGATCGATCGATCGAGATCGATGTCGTTGGCTTCCGCCAGGAAGTCGAGCAATCAATCGGAAGCCGAACGATTTCGCGAAGTTGTGGATCACTCGGCAGTGGTCGATTCAATGTGCCGTGCACACTGGCGTGCAACGATTCAAGATGACGAACGGATCGATGCACCAAGAGATCTGCAAAGAAGAACTCGCTTGGCAAACTGATGGCTGTGACGAACTCGTTCGCGTTGTCATCCCCGTGTCGCACGAGATTCAGACTGTTCTGTAACCGCATGGCGAAGACCAAACTCGTCTCGCCGAGTTTGCCAAGTGGGCCTGGCGTGAGCGACACCGTTGTTCCGCCGTCTTGGGCTTCGGTTTTGAGCGAAGCATTCGAAATAGACGAGAAGTCGCGGACCAAAAATTCTGGAGCCTCTCCGTGCAGCGAGGGGAAAAGCGGCTCTGCAATTGCCGCAGGATTCTGAGGATCCGCGGAAGTTCGCATTCGCGCAGCACGGAAGACGGGAAGCGCGCCCAACGGTCGCATGCGCTTCAATCCTTCGATCCCCGCGATCACCGCCATGTCAGCGCGGTTGGCATGCTCTCGTGATGGCGTGATGATGTGGGTGGTGAATCGGGTTGCAACTTGCAGCCCGACCAAGCCAGCCATGCCGCGAAACGCCAGTCTTCGCGACTGTTCCAGATTTCCGTCCACACGAAGCCCATCGAGCGCAATTTCAAGGTCGGCTCTCGTTCCAAAGTGTCGTTCGACCACCGCATCAAATCGGCGGAAACTTGTGCGCAACGCTTCGACCTTTGGATTTGGCGCGCCTGCTGCGGTGAACGCAGCGATGTAAATCTCAACAGCCTCGGGACCAGGCAACATGGGAATTGCTTCGAAGCAATCGGAGGCGAGCAGCACTCGCGCAACTTTCCAAGTGAGGTTCTTGTTGAGTTTGAGTTGTCGTGAGGCTTCTTGAGGCGTCAGTGGGTCGCTTCCGACCGAAGCGGACAGGGCTTTCACTGCATTTGAAATCTCCGAGATGGCGCTCTCGCACTCTTCACGGAACGGTCCAACGGACACGCGGTCGAGATCTGAGTCGTGCGACACAAGACCCGTGA
>JASGCF010000080.1:0-6552 GCA_030054275.1 Limnohabitans sp.
GGAAATCGTCGTACAGCAGATCTGTCGTGTACGGTGAACCCATCACGAGTTCGATGCGGCTCTCGCAGCGCTTCCAAGTCGCGGCGGCGGGGGAACCGGCTGGCGGGCCGACCAAGAGCTCCATCAGGAATCCACGAAACGGTGCGATTCCAGTGCCAGTCGCGAGGAAAAGGTAGTCGTGCTTCGACGGATCTTCGGGCAGCAGAAATCGCTTGCCGTTCGGTCCCGAGACATCGACGGCGTCGCCAGCGCGACGATCGCAGAGCCAATTCGAGCAGAGGCCGAGGAAGAGCGAGTGATCGGCGGCGTCGTCGGTGGCCTTCTGTGGTTCGCGCTCAGCGATCACGCGCTTCGGAGTGGTCGCGATGACGCGTCCGTAGCCGTCCTCGCCCCAAGAGGGGCTCGCGAGCGAGTAGAGCCGCACCTTGTGTGGCTTGCCGTGCGCGTCGGTGCCCGCAGCAACGACACCGAAACTTTGTCCTGCGCGGAACGATCCCTCCAACGGCGTACCCGAGACATCGATCTCGACATGCCGAATGAACGACGCGCTCTTCCCCTTCATGCAGAGCTTCGTCGCGTGGATCTTCGCCGCGACAGGCGCCGTCGGCATGACGACGTGCATCTTCGCTTCCGGGAGGATCGGCTCGGTCGGGTCGTGCTGGGCGGCGGTTTTGTTGGCAGACTCAGTCGCAGACATGACGCGAATGTAACGACACGGGAGCGCGCCCGCTCGTTCTGCAGGCGCACTCCCGGAAATCACGATTCCATGACGAGCGATTTCAACCAATCACCTACCACTTCACCTTAGTCGTATGCGTGACTGACCGTTGGGAGCGCAATCGTTTCAAGTTGTAGATTGGTCGTAATCTTGAAGTTCGACTGCGTTCGATGGCGTTCTGCGAAGAAGAACGCGAGTTCGTAATCCTCGCCATCGGTGAGCCCGAGGCGGTTGAGCTCGACAACCTGCTCAATGGCGCTGTGCACGCCGCCAAGATCGATGACCAACTGACCGTTGATGTAGACCCACACATCGTCGTCGCCGCGGAAAGTGAAGGTCTGTGCGCCGTCGGCGTCGTAGGTGAACCGCGTTTGCAACTCGTAGGTGAAGTGGAAGTTCCGATCAGGGGTTCCACCGGGATTGCCGAACAGTTGCCCTTCGATCGGGAAGAACCCACCGAGCGCAACGCAAGATGGATCGGTGTTGGAATCGAAGACATAACTTCCGTCAGCTTGCCGCTGAAGTGTGAGGGACAGCGGGGCGGAGACATTCAACATGAGGTTGTCTTCGAACCAAGTCGAGAAGGTCTCAGCCGAGGTGATGCCGCCCGTGTCGGGCGTGGTGCCATCCTTCTTGCCCGCGATGTCGCCGCGTGCCGGGTCGTAGAGGCGCCAACAGATATTCTTGCCGGAACTGTTGCGCCATTGCGAACCAGACTTCACCTTGAAGCCGCCGCCTTTGAAGACGGGCTTCTTGTTTGCGCCAAGCGTCGGCTGCACATTGTCGCAGTAGTGTCCGAAGCCGCGGACAGGTTGGCGCTCGAAGTCCGGATGCCCGTTCGGGCGCGTGCGCTCGCGGAAGTCGCGTACGACGCCGACCAATGTGATCGAAGTCGGGGGCGTGCCCGTGAGCGGCGGTGTTGGCTCAGAACTCGGATGCGCGAGCGGTGCCGGTGAGGCGGTCGCGCTTCCATGGAGGAGAACCAAGACAGTGGACACAGACGCAAGTAAGGCGATACGGGTTGGAAGATTGCTCGTCATAGGTAGGTTCCGAGAGGGGACGACCTCGCAGGACACTTTGAACATCCGATTCCGCCCCAATCTGGCAACTCGGCGCAGCAGAATGTGCGCGGTTTGATGGTGTTGCCGATGGTTTGTGACGGTTGTGCGGTTTCTCGCGAACTCAACGACTTGTCGAGCAGTTGCCGCCCATGAGCCGATGCAATTGGCATAATCCGCGCCGTCGTCGCGAGCGTTGCGTCGACACCGGATACCACACGCCGTATGGGCGCAGGCACGAAGCCGGCACCGCCCGCAAAGGATTGCTGCACGCATGGACTCTTTCCGTATCCAGGGTGGCCGTCGTCTTTCAGGAACGATTGAGGTTGAGGGGTCGAAGAACGCGTCGCTGCCACTGATGGCTGCGGCGCTGCTCACCGACGGTGAGTTGACTCTGCACAAGGTGCCGTGCCTCTCCGACATCACGAATATGACGCGCCTTCTTCGTGAACTCGGCATCGAAGTCGACGGCGAGTGCGGCACAGTCAAGATGCGCGTTGTCGATCCGAATCGGATCCATGCGCAATACGACATTGTCAAGACGATGCGCGCTTCGATTTGCGTCCTTGGACCGATGCTTGCACGGCGCCGACGCGCGCGTGTGTCGATGCCTGGCGGATGCTCGTTTGGTGAGCGCCCGATCGATCTGCACCTTCGCGGTCTTGAGGCGCTCGGCGCGAAGATCGAATTGACCGAGGGCGACATCATCGCCACGGCTCCAAACGGCCTGAAGGGTACGACGATTTTCCTCGGCGGTCCGTTCGGGTCAACCGTCTTGGGCACAGCGAATGTCATGTCTGCCGCGGTACTCGCTGAGGGCACGACGGTGATTGAGTGCGCGGCGTGTGAGCCGGAAATCGTCGATCTTGCGCGGCTCTTGATTTCGATGGGTGCGCGTATCGAAGGTGTGGGCGGTCCGCGTTTGGTCATTCGCGGCGTCGAAAGCCTTGGCTCTGCGCAGCACACCGTGATTCCTGATCGAATCGTGGCAGGCACCTATGCGGTGGCTGCGGCCGTGACCAACGGTGATGTGACCATTCGCGAATTCCCGTATGACTGCATGCTTTCCGTGCTCGACCGATTCAATGAGATTGGCGTCCATGTCGAGTTGGTTGCTGGACACGACGATCCGATGCATGCAACGGTTCGGGTGACAAGTGAGCGGACGCTGCGTCCAACGGTCATCACCACGCAGCCGCACCCAGGCTTCCCAACCGATCTCCAAGCGCAATTCATGACGCTGGTGTGTCTCGCTGGTGGAAACTCCATCATCACCGAGAAGATCTACCCAGAGCGTTTTGGACATGTCGCGGAACTCTCACGCATGGGTGCCAAGATTTACCGGCAAGGACCGACATGTGTTGTGTCGGGCGGAACGCCGTTTAAGGGCGCGCAAGTGATGGCCAGCGATCTGCGCGCGAGCGCGAGTTTGGTGCTTGCCGGACTTGCGGCTGAAGGCGTGACAGAGGTGTCGCGCATCTACCACCTCGACCGCGGCTACACGCGCATGGAAGAACATCTCAACATGCTCGGTGCGCGCATTGAGCGCGTGCGTGAAGGTGCGGTTGTTGCGGGTGAGGCTCCGATGGTCACCGCTGCGGCTGTATAAAAAGGTGCCTGACACGTGCCGTCCAGTGTCAGGCACTGACTGGCACGTGCCTGACACCACCAAGTTGTGTCGGAAGTGCTGATCAAACCATGTCTTGCGTCGCTGTCGCGCGGTGCATGGCATGTGCCGTGCAGTGCCTGGCACTCACTGGCACGTGTCAGGCACCATTTTGTTGGATGACATCACATGGTGGAGCACCACAGCGCTTGCGATCGACACATTGAGACTGGGCGGATCGCCTTCAAGTGCGGGCGACATTGCGCCATGCATTGGGATTTTTACGACCGCGTCTGCGAGGTCGAGAACCTCGCGCGAAACACCGTCCTGCTCTGCGCCAAAGACAACGACGGCTCGCTCAGTCGGGCGGTATTGCGCAAGCGTTGACGCGTTTGGCGTGTCTTCCGCGGCGATGATGGCGTATCCAAGTTCCCGACGCAGACGCTCAAGCGCGCTCGGCCACTCATCACCACGCGCGCGGGCCCACGGCATCGCGACAGCGCGCCCCATCGAAACCCGCAGCGTCTTGCGAAGAAACGGGTCGCTCGCGCGGGGTGAAAGCAACAGTGCTCGCGCACCGAAACTCGCGGCGTTCCGAAAGATCGCGCCCACATTGTCGGTTTGCGTAATGCCGTCGAGCGCAACCACAACATCGCGCGCGCCTGGCGGCGCAGGGTCGCGAGCGAGACAACGCATGAGTTCATCGACCGAGCCATCGTCATGCCGCACGCCAAGCGCGATCGCGCCGGAGTGCATCGTGTAACCGGTGATCTCATGGAGCGCGCGCTCATCGGCACAGCGATACAGCGCAAGCGAGGGAAAGTGTGCGGTGATGTCCGCGAGTCGCTCGGCCGAGTCGGGTGTGACGAGGAGCGCGAGAGGTTCAAGTACAGGCGGAATCGGCATTGTTCGACGCCGAAGTGCCGCCGTAAGAAAACGCCTTACCACGCGCTCGCTTTCGATCGCATGCAAGCCGAGTGTTCCGCGCAGCTCACGATCGCGTACGCCGCGAAATGCGTCGAGTCGCGGATCGTCGATGGCAACATCGATCAACATCGGTGGGCGTTTTAGCTGGCGCCGCCAACCATCAACTCGTTGGTCTCAAATCGCTGACACGCCGCGAGCAACTGCTCGACTTGCGCGTGCGGCGGAACAGCCAAAAGGCGCCGACGCAACGCGGTGATTGTCTTCAGTTCGCGCTCGGTCAGCATCAAGTGCTCCTTGCGCGTGCCGCTCGCAGCGAGATTGATCGCGGGGAAAATGCGTTTCTCGGAGATGCTTCGATCGAGCACGAGTTCCATATTGCCCGTGCCCTTGAACTCTTCAAAGATCATTTGATCTGCACGCGAGCCGGTGTCGACGAGGCATGTCGCGATGATCGTGAGCGATCCGCCTTCTTCACACTTGCGCGCAGCGCCGAAGAGTTGCTTCGGCACTTCAAGCGCGCGCGAATCGAGGCCGCCCGACATCGTGCGGCCAGACGAGCCGTATCGACGACTATTGTTGAACGCGCGTCCGAGTCGCGTGAGCGAGTCGAGCAGCACGACGACATCACGGCCCGCTTCCACCAAGCGTTTGGCGCGTTCAATCGCCAAGATGCCGAGCGACAAGTGCCGCTCAAGATCCTGATCGTTCGAACTCGCAAGCACCTGCGCTGGCACATTTCGCTTGAAGTCGGTGACTTCTTCCGGCCGCTCATCGATCAAGAGCGCGATGAGTTCGATGTCGGGATGATTGCGCTTGATGCCGTATGCGATGTTCTGGAGCAGCATCGTCTTGCCTGCTTTCGGCGGCGCGACGATGAGCCCGCGCGTGCCGAAGCCGATCGGGCAGAAGAGGTCGATCAAGCGGCACGATGGCGGACAGCCCTTGTATTCGAGTGAGATACGCGGCGAAGGATCGAGTGCTGTGTACTCAGCGAAGGCTTTGCGATGCGCGTATTCCTCGGGCGAAAGGCCTTCGATTGAGATGATGCGCTCAACATACGGGCGCACCATGCGCGGACCACGGCGACGCTTCTTCGATCGACGCACGCGCGCTTCACCGACGATCTTCTGCGCTGCCCGTAGATTCAAGTCTTGAATCAACTGCGGTGGTACGAATGGGTCATCGCTCTTCTCGAGGAGTCCATCCGCGAACTGTCGCAGCCGACCATCCGCGTTTGGCACAATCTCAAGGAAGCCTGAGCACTCAAACGGCGGAGACAGCGGCGGCGGCTCTTGCTGCTGGCCGTGATGCTGCGCGTGCTGCTGATTCTGCTGATGTCGATCATGGCGGTGATGCTGCTGGCGCTGATTCCCGTGCTGGTTCCCATGCTGATGGTGTCGCCCGTGTCGATGATGGCGTGGATGGCCGCCACGCGTTTGGCCACCCTCGTGGGTGAGTTGCCCCGCATCAAGTCGAGAGTCTGGTCCAGAGTCTGGTCCAGAGTCGAGTCCAGTCGAGTCGTCTCCGTCGTCAACTTCACCGTCGTTTTCGAATGCGTCGTCCGACGCGTCGTCGAACTCGCCGTCACCATGTGACTGGTTCTCGCGTGACTGCGCGCTTGGATCGCTTCGATTTCCGAATTGCTGCGGGTTGTTTGGATCGAACTGTCCGCCACCGCCGCGCCGCCGTCGACGCCGCCGTCTCCGTCGACGCCGCCGACCACCGCCCTCTCCGGGTTCGCCTTCTTGTTGTGTGGTGACTTGCCCACCCTGATGCCCGTCTTGATGCCCGGCGCCGTTCGTTCTGGCATCGTTTGCGGTGACAACAGTCGCAATGGAATCGTTCGTTGTACTCGCGCGATCGCGACGGCTTTGGTTGTCGTCGAACGGACGGTACGGTGTCGGAGCGATTGGCGCTGAGGGCGCGGAAATCGATGCTTGCGTTGGTGCTTGCGTTGGTGCTTGCGGAACTGCTGGCTGAACTGCCGACACGGCTACGGCTGCGTCTGAGGCGCGCTTCCTCGGAGATCTTTTCGCCGCACTCGTTTCCGCACTCGTTTCCGCACTCGTTGCCGCATTCGTTGTCGCATTTGAGGCCGCATTTGAGGCCGCAACCTTCGCAGCAGGCGGGGACGAAATCGGCTTGACGGACTTCTTCGCGCTCCTCGCTTCAGTCCTCTTCTCGGCCGACTTCTCGGTTCTCTTTTCCGCCTTCTTCGCAGTCTGCTTCCCAGTCTTCGCCTC
>JASGCF010000080.1:6652-10484 GCA_030054275.1 Limnohabitans sp.
TCTTTTCCGCCTTCTTCGCAGTCTGCTTCCCAGTCTTCGCCTCTGTCTTCGCCTCAGTCTGCTTCTTGACCGATTTCTTGACCGCCTTCTCGACCTTCTTTTCGGTGCTCTTCGCGCTCACCTTCTTCGATGGCTTCGCTGCCGTCGCCGCCACCTTCGCAGTCGCTGCTTTCACGGCCTTCGTGGCTTTCGTGACTTTCGTGGCCGCCTTCGCCCCCTTCGCTGCTGCCTTCGATTCCGGCGCGGCAGCGCTCTTGGTGGTGGGCTTCTTGACAGTTTCCTTCTCGGCGCGGGATTTGGCAGGCATAAGTACAGCCGTCGAAATGGAGTTTCGCTTCATTCCCGACGGTGTGAGGCGCGTCACTCTGTGGACGACGATCAGCCGAGGGGCTCCGCGCATGCATCTTTCGGTCGGCGAATTGCCGAAGCAAGGCAGTGCGGAGATGAAGCTTGTCGAGGCCGAGAGCATTCTCTCGAAAAGACCTCGAAAGGAAAGCCAAGCGATGACGATTGCTCGGGGCGGGCGACGAGCCTCGCACTCCGAGGAAGCGAAGACAGATTCGTCTTCGATCCACACACATCGACACATCGACACATCAACGGATCAACAGATCCACCGTGACAGAAGTTGCCATCGGCTACACCGTGCTTGTCGAGTTCATTTTGGTCATCTTGGCAGGGGTACGAGGGCAGGTTCGCGAAGCGGAGCCCGCACTCGTGGCGAGTAGTCAAACAGAGTCGCAGTCGGATGTCAAGCGAACATCGATCAATCCGAGTTCGAGGTTCGTTCTGCATGTGCCATGCACTTTGCAACGCGCGCGCCAACTTGCGCGTTGTGCACAAGAACGGCAAGGTTGGTGGCGAGACTTGCCCCGCCCGTTGCTTGCGCGACAGCTGCAAGGAGTACCGGCGTGACTTCTGGACCAGTAACGCCCCGTTGAGCGCACTCCGCAAGCCCCACCGCAATCGCGCGCTCCATCGTTTCGGTCGGAAGCGCATCGGAAGTAGGGGGTGGCACACAGAGCAGCATTCCACGCTCAGGTGTGATCGATTGCTGCAGCGCGAACATAGTCGCTGCGTGTTGTGCATCGCGTGCACGCGCACTGGTGCGAAGGTGCGGCGTGCCAGCTGAAAGAAACAGGGGGAAGTGTTCTGTGTCGTAGCCGACGGTTGCAACAGCGAGGGTATCGAGCATCTCGACCGTCGCAGCGACATCAAGGATGGACTTCGCACCGGCGGTCACGACCAGCGTGCCCCCGTCACGAATCTCGAGCAGATCCGCGGAGATATCGGGTCGCTGCGCGTATCCGCGATGAACTCCGCCAATTCCGCCGGTTGCAAACACGCGCAATCGTGTTGGAGACACCAATCTGCACGCAAGAAGAGTTCCTGCAACGGTTGTGCCGCCGCTTGCACCATCCACAGACAGAGGAGCGATGTCGCGTGATGAAATCTTGCGTACTTCGCGCATCTCTGCGAGCAGATCCACCTCGGCATCGGTGAGGCCGATCACCAACTTCCCATGCAACATGCCGACCGTCGCGGGCACCGCGCCTTCTGCGCGCACGGCTGCTGCGAGCGCGCGTCCGAGTGCAGCATTCGCCGGTCTGCCGCGAAACGCGTCGCGTACCGATGGATCAACCGTGTCGAAGTAGCGTGGAAACTGCGAAAGTTCTTCGCGTGGAAGGCCATGCGTCACGGCAGCTGTTTCAAGTGCAACCACAGCGCGACCCGACGCAAGTGCGTCGGCGACTTCTGGATGTACTCGAACAAAATGGCGGTGTTGATCGGTCACGGCAAGTGGAACTGCGAAGAACAAGGCGGGTGTACAAGGCGGGTGTACAAGGCGGGTGTACGAGGCGGGTGTGCGAGGCGGGTGTATGAGGCGCCTCAGCGCTTGCGCGTTGCAGCACGACCGCCGAGACGACGGCCGGGAAGCGCCGTCGGCACAATGCCATCTGGGAACATATTTGTGTCGATGTGCTCTGCTACAACTGGAATCTCGGGTCCAGCGTGACGATTTCGCGCCACTTGCGCCTCTTCGCGTCGCTTCGATTCGTACTCGCGCATGGCGGCCACATCTGCAGGGATTGGGCCAGGCTTGAAGTCGTCGTACTCGGTCACGGGAATCTCGACATTCGCGAGCATCTCGATATTGGTGAGTAACTCGCCCTGATCGGGCGACACAAAACTCCACGCAACGCCGCTGCGGCCAGCGCGCGCTGTGCGTCCAATCCGATGGATGTACACCTCTGGGTCTTCTGGCATGTCGTAGTTGACGACATGGGTGATGTCATCGACATCGAGGCCGCGCGCCGCCAAATCGCTCGCAACAAGAACGGACAAATCGCCCTCGCGCAATTTGTCCATGACCTTGTCGCGCTTCTTCTGATACATGTCGCCGTGCATCGCATGCGCATCGATTTTGTTGCGGCCGAGGAACTCGGTCACATCATCAACAGCGCGCTTCGTGCGACAGAAAACCACAGTGAGATGCGGGGTTTCCTTCTTCAATAAGTGCAGGAGAAGGCGCTTCTTGTCCCAGCGCTCCACGGTGAAGTAACTTTGCTTCACTTGCGCGACGGTGAGGCTCTTCTCGAAGGTCACGATCTTCTCGGGATCCTTCATGTAACTCCGGGCGAGTTTCTCGATTTCGGGCGAAATCGTCGCCGACACAAACATCGTCTGCGGAGTCTTGCGCAGTTTCCCAAGGATTTTGCGGATGTCGTCGCGGAAGCCGATGTCGAGCATGCGGTCGACTTCGTCGAGAATCGCAAAGCGGAAGTGTTCAAACGGAAGGATCCCGCGCTCTGCGAGATCCATCACGCGGCCAGGCGTTCCGACGATGATGGGCGGATTCTTCTTGAGTTGAGGAATCTGCTTGTCGATCGGTTGCCCGCCGTAGACGGCAACTGTTTGCACCTTGGCGAAGGAGCCGAGCTCCTGCAACTCTTTGGCGACTTGAATGGCCAGTTCGCGAGTTGGAACGAGGACGAGTGCGCTAAACGCAGCCTCGGTGTCGAGCATTTGCAGAAGCGGCAGGCCGAATGCAGCCGTCTTGCCAGTGCCAGTTTTCGCTTGCCCGAGGACATCTTTCCCCGTGAGGGCAACAGGAATGAGCGCCGCTTGGATCTTGGTTGGGTGCTTGAACCCCCGTTGCGTCAGGCCCTCGAGCACAGCCGGCTTGAGGCCGAGGTCTGCGAAGGTCTTGGTGATGTCGAAGGTGTCGGGGGAGGCTTGGTCCATCGTGGAGTCCGTTGCCCAGTGTCTCTTCGTCACGACGAATGTGACGAATCCGGGTCTTTCTGCGCGGCGCATCGGGCGTCGGCCTGATTGTTGAGGAGGGGGTGATGGTAGAGCCTTTCGGAAGTCGATACAAATGCGCATGCGGAGCCGCGGTCAGGACGACCGACGGTGTTTCCGCCCAGAATCCGGTCGCGCGAGTTCCGACAGTTCGCGCGTCCATTTCCGGGAAGGCACGACGCCATGCTGGACACGAGCTCGATCGACATCGACCTCTCTGCGATTGATCACAACATGGCTGCGATTCGTCGCGTCGTTGGTGATCGCTGTGCGTTGTGTCCCATTGTGAAAGCCGATGCGTACGGGCTTGGTGTTGCTCGCGTTGCACGACGACTTGTTGCTGCGGGCGCTGAGATGTTGGCTGTGTACTCGCTGCGTCAAGCGATTGAAACAGCAGCGGCCATCAACGCATCAACGCCCGTTTTGGTGTTGATGCCTGTTGCAGATCTTCCGCTTGAAGACGAGCTTGCGCGGCTTGTACTTGCGGGTCAGTTGCATTTGGTGGTGCACGACGAAGCGAGTCTGCTTG
>JASGCF010000081.1 GCA_030054275.1 Limnohabitans sp.
CGGTTTGAGTTTCGCAACAGGTCTTCGAGCGATTCTCCGCCAAGACCCCGACATCGTGTTCGTCGGCGAAATTCGCGACGCAGAAACGGTGGACATCGCGATTCGCTCGGCACTCACGGGTCACTTGATTTTCTCAACCCTGCACACCAACGACGCGATTTCGTCGGTCGGCCGCTTGGTTGACATGGGTGCTGAGCCGTACTTGGTTGCAAGCGTCCTCGAAGGCTTGCTTGCACAACGACTTGGTCGCCGCATCTGTGCGTTGTGCCGCGAAGAGCGACGCATCACGGAAGAAGTCGAAGCCCGACTCACTCCGGATGAGCGAGTGCGTTTCGGTGGACGCCAATCGGTTGGCCGTGGCTGCGAGAAGTGCAACGGCAGCGGATTCCGCGGCCGATTGGGCTTTTACGAAGTCGTTCGCGTGTCTACTACGCTTCGCGGAGCCATTGCACAGAATCGCCCTGTGCATGAACTCAAGTCGCTGCTTGATCCTGATTTCGTCACGATGCGTGAAGATGGCATGCGTAAAGCGCTTGCTGGCGTCACGACCATCGAAGAAGTTCTGCGCGCAACTCAAGATGTTGATGATTTCGCGGACGCATTCACCAAGCAAGGCGCGCATGTCCACGATGGCAAGGCCGGCGAAAGCCGCGGCAAGAAGGGAACCTAAGAACCCATCATGCCAACCTTTCGATATCAGTCTCTTGGCTCGTCGGGCGCTCTTGCGTCGGGTTCGCTTGTTGCACCAGATCGCAACGCAGTCATGCGACTACTCGCCGAGAAAGGCGAGACACCGCTTGCCATTGAACTGAGCCCAGAAGATGCAGCGGCTGCAGCTGGGAAGAAAGTCACGCGACCGTCCATCACACGACCCGAACTTGCAGATCTCATTCGTGAGTTGGCGACTGCGCTGGAAGCGGGACTGCCACTGATGCAAGCGCTGCGCACAGTGCGTCGTCAAGCTGCAAGCAAGCAACTGCAAGCGATTCTTGATTACATCATCGAGCGTGTTGAAGCTGGTGTCACGCTGCATCAAGCCACCAAGGAATACGGACCGCCGTTTGACGACATGACCGTCGGCATGCTGCGCGCGGCCGATGCCTCGGGACGCAACGCAGAGATCATGCACCAACTCGCCGATCTCCTGGAGCGCTCTGTAGAACTGCGGCGCGAAGTTGTCGGTGCCGTGGTGTATCCATTGATGATCGCTGGCCTCATCGCCATCAGCGTCATCATCCTGATTGTCTTCGTGCTGCCGCGCGTCATGAAACCAATCTTGGCAGCACAGCGCGAACTTCCAACGCCCACGGTGATCTTGATGGAGACCTCCGCGTTCGTACAGAACTGGTGGTTGGTGATCTTGGGCGCGCTGGTGCTGTCGTGGATTGCTTGGCGCAACTGGGTGGCGAAGCCCGAGAATCGGCTGCGATTCGATCGCTTCGTCCTCAAGGTCCCCGTTGCCGGCCGCCTCGTTCGTGATATCGCTGTTGCACGCTTTACGCGCACGCTCGGGACACTTGTTTCGGCTGGTATCCCAATTCTGTCTGCCCTGAAGATTGTGCGCGACACACTTGGAAATGCTGCGCTCACCAGCGCGATCGATCAGGTCTCAGACAAGGTGACCACCGGTCAATCGTTGGCCGACCCGCTCGAACGCAGCGGCCACTTCCCACCACTGCTTGTACAGATCGTCAACATTGGCGAACGCTCTGGGCGACTCGAACAAATGCTGCTGCACGCGGCGGGCAGTTTCGATCGTCAAGTGAACAACTCACTGAAACTCTTTACCCGCATTCTCCCCACCATTCTCTTGATCGTGATGGCGCTTCTCGCAAGTTTCGTGTTGGCCGCGATTCTCCTGCCGATCATCGAGTTGCAAAACGCCATTACCTAATCAAATTCTCAGCATCAAGTCTTGCAGCATCAAGAACCCTACCGCAGCAGTTCGGTACACACACAGCGACTCACGCAGCACCTGCCACTGCGTCTTCGAGAGGACAATCACCATGCGAAATACGAAAATCAACCGAAACAACCGCCGCATTGTTCGCCGTGGTTTTAGTTTGATCGAAGTGATCGTGGCCGTCACGATCATTGCCATCTTTGCAGCACTTGTGGCACCGAACCTCTTAGGCCGACTCACAAGCGCGAAGCAAGACCAAGCCCAAATCAAGGCAAGTCAGATTGCGCAGTGTGTGAAGATCTATCTCACCGAAACGCGTGATTCTTCGCTCGGATCGGACTTTGATCTGACTGTTCTCGTACCGAAGTACTTGGAAACCAGCGACGACTTGATGGATCCGTGGGGAATGCCGTATCAGATCGCGGTGCCTGGCAACGGCCGTGAATTCGATGTCTACAGCTACGGCGCAGACAAGGCGCCCGGTGGGACCGGAGACGGCGCAGACATCTTCCACGGCAAGGATCCGAAGAAGGCACAGCAGAGCTGATGGTGAGGGTTTCGATGCAGCGAGCGTCTTGCAGTCGACGATTTCGTTTTCCTCGACGAGCGTTCTCGCTTGTCGAGGTGATTGTCGTCTGCGCGCTGCTTGCAATCGTTGTTGCGACCATTGTTCCCCGCATGGTCGTGGTGCAGAGTCAGCGCGAAGCGAAGGCTGTGCTTGAAGTCGAAGACCTCTTGCGCATGTATGCGTTTCGCAACAGCGCCGGCACTCAACAGGTTGGACTTTCGTACAACCCAAGTGAAAATGCACTCTCGCTCTGGATCTTTGATCTCAATCCAGAAGACCCAGACGGTCCACGCGTGTGGCAAGAAGATCGATTGAGCGATGTGGTGCAACTTCCAGATGGCATGGTGATCGCGCGCGCAGAAGCCGATGGGATCGAACTCTCGGATGACCTCTGGAACATTCCAACGCATCCGGATGGAAGCCGTCCGCGCATTCAACTTGATCTCGTTGGCGCAGAGCAGCAAGTGTCGCTCCTGCTTGAGTCCTTTGGCGGAACACCGATTCGTTCCGATGATCCAATCGCCACCATTCGCGCGCCGCGCGATCTTGACGCTGAGGGTGCAGCGTTTGATCCGTGGTAAGTGTGTGTGTTGCAACGGCTCTGGCCGAGAGTTTGGTACGCAGCGCGAACCTGCCTGAGATCGAACGCAAGAACTATCCGCTTCGCTGAAATTTCGATGCCTCTCCGAATGCACCTCCATCTCCTGCTTCGACGCTCGCGTACTCGCGGTGGATTTGCACTGATGGACGCAGTGATTGCAGGCGTGCTCCTTGCGATCGGAATGATCGCGATTCTTGGAATCGGTGGTCAAGCACTTACGCTCCAACGACGCGGCGAAATCGATGTTCGCGCAGCCGGTGCCATCGACGAAATGCTCTCGAATGTGCTCACCGAGGGGCCGGTGTATTTCTCGGAGAACTACCCGTCGCGTGGCTCGTTCGATCCAGCCGGGCCGTACGGTGATTTCGAGTACGAAATCAACATTCTGCAAGGCGGTTCTGGCGTACCGGCGCACATCGAGTTGACCGTCACGCATGCGTCAGGTCGGTCGTATGCCATCGAGACGCGCATCGCGGAGAAACGCGGTGACGAACCAGATCCTGTGCGTGAACCTTCTGAGCCACTCGATCGTTTGCTTCGTATCGAAGAAAGGCAGGCAGCCCGTGAAGAAGCCGAACTCCAACAGCAATAGTTCGATGCGTGTGCATGGCAACCCGCGCCGTGCGTTCACGGTGGTAGAGCTTGTGATCGCGATCGCTGTCACAGCGATTGTTGTGACAACCGTCACTTCGATTCTGTCGCGCGTCGCAAAGAGTCGTGAAGCCGCGCGCCTTCGGCTCGATGCGGTCAGCCGCGCGAATTCCGCGCTTGAATCGGTGCGTCGTGATCTCGCCGCGGTCATTCGCGACGGCGACCTCTACTACACGCGAGTGCTCCTGTCCGACTCGTTGGCAGCGACTCCGTACGGCCCGATGGATCGCGACGAAATCGTGATCTACAACAACCGACTTCGCCCACTGCAACGCGACGAGTATCAAGGAGAGGGCGGCGAGTACGAATCGCAGTATCGGGTGGTCGATGACGCGGCTGGAAGCGCACTTTGGCTGCGCCGCGATGCGGTGCCCGATGAGAATGGAGAAGGCGGCGGACTTGCGCTTCCAGTGGTGGATGGAGTTGTGGGTATTTCGATCGAGGCCTATGACGGCCAAACTTGGTATCCCGATTGGGACTCCGATGTCTTCGGGCTTCCGTGGGCGTTGCGCGTCACCGTGACTGCGACTGGCGATCAGCCGGGCGAAAATCTGAGCGACTCAGACAACACACTGGCGACGCTGCGCACGCAGATCCCGATTGATCGCATCGTGCCGCCTCCCCCGCCGCCAGAAGAGGAAACCGAAGACGCCGCAGGAGACGGAACGACGCCTGACGGACAAGACCCAGCCGCTGGTGGCGGCGGCACGATGATGCCGCCCGGAATGGAGGGCGAAATCCCTGGAGGCACTGGCGGTGGTCGACGGCCTGGAGGCGGGCGTGGACCGGGCGGCGACGGTGGACGACCTGGCGGCGGTGGCCTCGGTGGTGGCGACGGAACGATCTCTGGACCCGGCGGAGGACGGCCTGGTGGCGGCCTTGGTGGCGGTGGCGCCGTGGGTCGACCCAGTTCTGGAAGCGGCGGCCGAGGCTTCGGCACCATGCGTCCTGGTGGCAATCAGATGGGAACCTCTCGAGGTCGTCGATGACCGAGCCGGCTCTCCATCCCAACCGGATACCACGCTCGAGGCGGCGCTCAGCCCAAACGCGTGTCTCACGCAATGCGCGCGGCACCGTCATCGTGCTGGTGATTTGGTCCGTCGCGATTGCTGCGATTGTGGTTGGTGCTGCACAAGTACTCGCGTATCGCCAAGCCACGATGGGCCGTGAAACCTTGGCGCGCGTTGAAGCGCGCTGGGCGGCGCGCGCTGGTATCGAAGAAACCATCGCGGTGCTTGAGTACCACACCGAAGAACCAGATCCAAGCGATGCGAGGCAGATGTTCAAGGATCTTGAGACGGTCGCAGACGGCGAGTTGCTGTCTGGATCGTGGGAAATCCGTCATGTAGAAGATGGGGTCGAAATTCGCGGCCCGCAAGATGAGCACGCGAAGATCAATGTCAACAACGCCTCAAAGGCCACGCTCCTTGAATTGTCGGGCATGTCCGAAGATGTTGTGGACGGGATCCTCGATTGGCGAGACACAGACGACCGCGCCAATCTGATGGGTGCAGAGTATGAGTTCTACTCGAATCGCAATGTCGGTTACGAGCCGCGTAATGCACCTTTCCGCAGCGTCGCCGAACTCGAATTGGTGCTTGGGGCGGATCCAGAATCTGTGCGCGGTGAAGATGCCAATCTGAACGGCCGGCTCGATCCAAATGAGAACGATGGCGCGATGAGTGAACCACAAGACGACGCCGATGGGCTTCTCGATGCTGGTTGGTCGGGCGCCCTGACAGCGCGCAGCGCCGGAAGTTTGGTCGGAGCGTCCGGTGAGCCACGGCTCAATCTCAAAAAAGCAACATCCGAGGAGATTCAAGAGCGTTTGGGGTTGAATGCGCAGCAAGCCGGCTCGCTCATGACCTATGCCAAGCGCGACGACGCGCGCCTCGAAACGCTCCTCACACAAGACCTCAGTGCGCTTGCTGCATCGGCAGGACAATCACGCAACGCCCGAGGCGCGACAGGCGGCGCCGGAAACACATCCGGCGGCGCGGGGAACACGGGTGGTCGTCAGAGCGGTCGTAGTTCTTCGGGAATGAACGGCGGCAGCGGAAATCAGAGCGCAAACTCTGTGCAGCGGCTTGACCAGCAACAGTTGCGCAAGATTTACCAAGAGGCAACCCTCGATGACGGGACGAAGCCGATCCTTGGAAAGGTGAATCTCAACACGGTGCCAGTCGCTGTCCTGCGCGCCATGCTGCCGGATGACCCAATCAGCGCAGACGCGATCATTTCCCAAAGGAACGCATCGTCGTCGGGGTTGCTTGCGATCTCTGACCTCAAGGATTCAAGTAGGATCACTCCTCAAGCAATTGCAGCCCTAGCGCCGATGGCCGATACGCAGAGTTATGTCTTCACGGTGACCAGTCGCGGTAGATCTGCGACCACCGGATTAGAAGTTGAAATCACGGCGGTTGTGGATCGTTCAACGCTCCCCGCCCGCATTTTGGAGTACCGAGAACAGTGAAGCAGCAACCCACGACCGCCATAGACGACCGACTGCTGATGGTCGTCGAGCGTCGCTCGGACGGGCTGCGCGCACTGCTCGTTCGCAGAGGCGACCGTCCCACTATTCTCGCCACCCACTCGGTTGGTCGTGGCGACTATCAAGCGCTGTACGCATGGGCCGATTCGAAGCGTTGCGGCGATGTGCGTTTTGTACTTCCGGCATCCGCGACGATCGTGCGACAGACCACGCTGCCAAACGCGATTCCGTCGCAAATGCTTGCAGCACTTCGACTTCAGGCTGAAGGCATGTTCCTCGGCTCGATCCCAATGCACCGGATCGGACTTGGCGTCTTACCGGCGACGGGCGATGGCGACCGTCAAGGCGTCATCATCGGGTGGCCGTCGAACCAGCGCGGACTTGCAGACCTTGAGTTGACACTCAAACAGGCGAAGATCACGCGCTTCATCCCCGAAATCGCAGCGATGGTGGTTCTTGCGGGCACAGAGGTTCCAGCTGTATCGATGCATCTTGAGGACGGCTCGATTGCAATCGCGTTCCGCGCGGGCGCGCGGGGCGGACGAGGTCCTGCTGGCACGCTTGTCCTGCGCGCAACGCGCGACGCTGTGGGCGAGGGTGGCGGTGATTCGGATGACGGGAGCGTGAGTGCAGCGGCGTGGCGCGAGAGCCTTCGATCGACGGTTGCGGAAACCGCGTTGAATGCAGGTGTCGAGCCGACGCGGATCGCGGCGCTTGTTGCAGCCACTGAAACCGCACTTCTGCGGTCGGGTGATGCAGTGACGGCGCTCGAACCCTCCTTTGAACAGACGCTCGACAACGCGCTGACGATTGAAAGTGGCGTTGGCACCGACACATCAGATTGGTGGCGAGACTGGGCGATTTTGCTCGCGTCTACGGTCGCCGCGTGCGGTGCGTACGCAGAGCTCTGCGGACTGCGCCAAGAAGAAGAAGGCACCTCAACCTCACGGCTTGAGCACCTCGTTCGTCGCTATTCGGATCCAGCGCGCGCGCTGCGTGTCTGTGTCGCAGCCTTCTTGGTGATCGGCGTTGCGCCCATTGCGTTCGCCTACCTCCGCGGCAAAGTCATCGAGTGGAAGATGCCGGACGAGGCGCCGATCTTTGAGAAAGGTCAGCGCGACATTGTCGGGCGACTTCAGCAGTACGAAGAACTCAGCAAGCGGCTTCCCGTTGCGAAACTGCTTGGAGACCTTGCATGCTGTACGCCGGACGGCATCGAAGTTGAGTCGATTCAGTTGTCACCAAGCCAAGGCTTGATTGTGCGTGGCGTCGCAAAGGCGAAGAGCGATGCGTCGGCAGAGTCGTTGGTGACAGAGATGGCCGGTCTCTTGGATGGTTCACAGATTTTCGCGCGATCGCGCCCGCGATGGGATCCAGGCGACGGTCGCGGCATGGTGAAGTTCGACATCGAGGCGGACATCTTCCGCCCGATCCTGCGCTTCGACTTTCCGGAGACCCGCGACTGGGCAAAGCAAACACTGGCGCAGCGGAAGTACGGAAATCCAAAGGATGGCGAGGAAGCTGGCTCGGATGACGCTGCCTCAGAAAGTGGCACGGCGAATTCCGCAAGTTCTGGAGGCGCATCGGACAGCGCGGTTGCAAGCCCCGCGACATCCGCGGCTTCGGGCGCGGGTGACGGTGCCGCTCTCGACCGAAACGCGAACGCTGACGCGGATCGCACGGCAAACGCCAACGCGAATGCGAACGAAAATGCTGGCGGTGCAATTGCTGGTCCGGCACGCGGCATTGCTCGGCGGGCGGGTGAATCTGGCAACCGACCCAATCCAAGCGCCGCGGGTGATTCGGGAACCGGTGCCAATGGCGGCACTCCCGCTGCGATGGCAAGTGGCGCTGGCTCGGGCGGCGGTCCGGCCGCGGCTGCTGCGGCAAACATCCCTGTGCCTGAGCCAATCACAGACGAACAACTTGCTGGCATGACGCGCGATCAAGCGCGCGCGTTGCTCACGCCGCTTGCGCAAGCACGCAAGCGCAAGGACCTCGAGGAGTCGGTGCAGAAGCGCCTTGATGAGGACTGGAAGCGGGTTCTTGAACACCTGAAGGGGAAATCATGAGCGCCGCAAAGCAAGCCTCAAAGTCGGTTCTGTCTGCCAGCGAACGCGATCCTTTCCGCAAAGCCTTGGATTGGCATCGTGGTCTGCCGCGTGCAGGTCGCTGGGGTGTGACCGCGGGTATCGTCTTGATCGGCTTTGTGCTGCTTGACAGCGTGTTTTGGCCGTTCGCCGATCAACTCAATGCGCGTGCGGATCGACTCAAACTCACCTTGGAAGGTGCCGCGACCCGCGCAGAGGGTCTTCCCGATGCTGTGGCTGCGACCGCGGTTGCGCATGGCCCGAACGCACCCATGGTGTTTGAAGCGCAGGGTATGAAGAAGTTGGCTGAGGCCATCGACAGCGTCCTGCGAGCAAAGGGTGTGACCAAGTATGGTCAGGACATCCGCCGAGCCCAACCGATGAACTCGGGGCCAGCAAGTGCAGCTGGTGCTGCGCTTGGTGGGCAACTTACGCGCACTGTCGCCGATGTGTCGTTTGATGCATCGCCGAATGACGCGACAGCCATCGTCGCTGCGCTCGACGCACACGAGTCGGTCGACTGCATCACCGATCTCAAACTCACCTACATCCCAGCAACCAAGCGCGTGAAAGTGCAGATGCTGCTTGAGAAGTGGGGCGTTTCGAAGGCAGCGCCGCCGAAGGGGTCGCTATGAAAGAATTGATCGAGCGACTGCCTGCTGGATTCCGCGTGTCCGGACCAGTGGTTGTGTCGGGGCTCGCCGTTGCGATTGCTGCGACCGTTGTGTTCTACGGCGTGCGTTCGCTGCTTGATTCGGTTGCCGAGCCTTCGGTTTCTGCGGAACAGGCTGATCCACTCGCATCGTTGGCGACCGAAAGTTCGGAGTTCCTTGAAGCGAGTCGAAAGCGATTTGAGGGGCGATCGATGTACACGCTCCCGCCAGCGCCGGTGCGCAAGCCCAAGGTCGTAGAGCGTCCGAAGCCAGTGGAGCCACCCAAAGATCCAGGACCGCCACCAGCGCCAGCGACCTACACCGGACCTGCGCCCTCAAGCGTCTTCGGTGACTATGTCATTTTCTCATCGCTCTCGGATGTCGACAAGCGCATCAAGGTTGGCGAGACAAAGTCTGGTGTGACGGTGGTGGCTGTCAACGCGCCATACAACACCACGCTCAAGCACATGGGCAAGGAGTATGTCGTTGATTTGTGGCCACGAATCAATGAGTCGTTCCTGCGTGGCGGATTGCCTGCCTCGCGTGTGTCGGGAATGACAGAGGTTTCGACGACGCCTGGCGCCCCAGGAACGGTGCAAGGCCCGAACGGAGCCGCAACGGGGTTGCCGACAGGTTCACCTGGCGCCGGACCAACCCCAGCGGTTCCAGCCGGAACAGGCGCCCCGCGCAGCGATTCGCCGCTTGGAACACCACCGGCGGCTCCGCAAAGCGGCGGCGTGAACGGACCTGGCTCATCTGGTGGACCGGGTTTGTCTGGAGGTCCGGGCGGTGGACCAGCAGGTGGATCAGCAGGTGGGGCGGGCCCTGCCCTTCCATCGCCTGCGATGGAACCGCAGCGACTTCCAACGCCTGCTCCAGCATCGCCTGATGGTGCCGGAAACGATCCAGAGGCCGAATCGCCAGCAGGCGAGAACTTTGTTGATCGCTCCATGCTTCCCGCACCATTGAGCGCAGACACGATCGCTGCCATGAGTGTTCCGGCGGCGCAACGCGCGCTGCGTGCGATTGAAGCAACCTCGGGTTGGAATGTGGATGATCACAGCCGCGCGCGGCTGAATCACGAGCGAGATCTTTTACAAGCTCGTGTCGCGCGTGGCGGTTAGCCTGCGACGGCAAACCTCCTTCGGTCAGCCTGCGACGGTGACCGAACGAAGGTACCGGTGTGTGCGATGGGCGCGTGTCTTGAGCGACCTGTTGCAAATTCAAGCGTGCTCTCTTCGCTTTGTTGAGCGAAGGCGAGTGCTTGAGGTACGAGATCCTTCTCCGTGAAGGATGGCATGAACGAGACGATCACGAAGATCCGTCTCGCGAGAATTCGGAGTATCCCTTGCGTCCGACCAGTTTCTTCTTCCGTTCTCTTTCGACGAGTGATGTTGTGCGCGCCACTGCTGCGCTGACGGTCACTGGCTTGTTGGCAGCGCCACTTGCGGCGACGCTCGCGGCAACAACCGAAACGAATGGACCTTCGCGACCGGCACCGACGCAGCA
>JASGCF010000452.1 GCA_030054275.1 Limnohabitans sp.
CTATGCGCGCCAACTGGATCTCATAGGCTGCACCTTCGTCGGCAACAGCGCGCAGTACGGCGGCGGCGCGTACTACCAGTACGACGGTAACGACTATCCGATCAACGTCGCCAATTGCCGATTCGAAAAGAACACCGGGACAGAGGGTGCCGGGATCCACCTTGGTTGTGTCCGCCGGCTTCAGTTGACCGGATCCGTCTTCTCTACAAACCTCGCATTCGGTAGCGGCGGCGGGCTCTACTTGCAGGGCTACTGCATGTATAGCTCGCAACTTGCGAACAACACGTTCTACGGAAACATCGCAAGTGCAGGCGGCGGAGTGTTCCTCACCAGTTGCTGTGGATGTTGGTCGCTGCCCTTCAACAACTGCCTTTTCGCGTCAAACGTCGCCACGAATGGCGGAGCGATCTACAACTCGAACGGCTCGTGCGGCTATCCGTACATCTACAACTCGACATTCTGCGGCAACTCGCCGCAGGACTTTTATGACTACTGGTCGAATGGTGGCAACAACATCTTCGGCTCGGGCACCGACTGCAACGAGAACGGCATCTGCGACGGCGCCGACATCGGCCTCGGTACGAGCCTTGATTGCAACGGAAACGGCACGCCGGACGAGTGTGATCTGGCGTCGGGCACCGTCAACGACATCAACGCGAACGGCATTCCCGATTCGTGCGAGACGGACTGCGATTCGGACGGCGTGCCCGATGAGTACGCGTTGAAGAACCAACTCGTCCCCGACTGCAACGCCAACAGCGTGCCCGATTCGTGCGATATCTCGAACGGAACAAGCCAGAACGACAACGGCGACGCCATTCCGGACGAGTGCCAGCCCGACTGCAACGAAAACGACAACCCAGATGACTACGACATCAAGGTTGGCAATTCCACCGATTGCGACGGCAACGCCATCCCCGACGAGTGCGACATCGCGAGTGGCACTCCCGATTGCAACGGCAACAGCTTCCCAGATTCGTGCGACATCGCCGACGGATCGAGCACCGACTTCAACTCGAACGGCATTCCCGACGATTGCGAGCCTGACTGCAACTCGAACGGCGTGCCCGATCAGTACGAAATCAAGACGGGTGACGAGCAGGACTGCAACCTGAACAAGGTTCCAGACTCCTGCGACATCGTGCGCGGCGCTGCCGACGTCGATGAGAACGGCGTGCCCGATTCGTGTCAGACCGATTGTGACTCGAACTCGATCCCCGATGAATTCGAACTCGCGCAGGGTACCGCGACCGATTGCAATGCCAACGCAACGATCGATGTCTGTGAAATCGCGGCGGGTGCTGCAGATGTCAATCAAGACGACATCCCAGATGAATGTCAGTGCATCGCAGACTTGAACCAAGACGGACAAGTCGCAGCCGCAGATCTCTCCATCATTCTTGGATTCTGGGGCGCTGTGAGCACCTTCCCCGCGGCGGACATCAATGCGGATGGCGAGATCAACGGAGCTGACCTCTCGATCTTGCTGAGTTCTTGGGGCGCGTGCGACTAAACTCACGCTCGCTCAGCAACGAAGCACACTCAAACTCGAAACCACGGGGCTGTCTTCGGACAGCCCCGTGTACGTTGGCGAGCGTGCATGACCGGCGTGAAGCGACGATAGACATGCCATCACGAGCCGCTACCCTGCGCACATGGCCGACGCGAAACGACCTGACCTTCGGCTCGCACCTGACGCGCGCATCGCGTGGTCGATCCCCAAGCAAGAGTGGGATGCGTTCGTGCGCGAACAGCGCAAGTTTGTTGGACTTTCCTTCGGTACCATCCTCCTGCTGAACGGTTGGGTACTGAGTTTCCTGGGCTTCATCGGATTCGATCTGTGGCAACTTGTCACGACATCCGGCGGCCGCGACTACGGCGACGGCTGGCTGATTCTTGGCGCAACCGCCCTGCTGTTTTCTTTCATCACCGCCGGACTCTGGAACAGCGCCAGTGGAGGCTTCCTGCGCATGGTGGCGTTTCGCCGCCGCGGCACACTCGTGTGGGAACATCAAGGCTGCGTGTGCCCAACATGCCTCAAGCCGTTCGACGCAGATGGTCGCGCAACCTGTCGACATCATGTCGCCGCGTGTCAGCAGCCGACGATCCTGCGGATCTTTGAAGCCGAAGCGACCGAAGACGAACCGCGCGAAACGGAATTGAAACGCCTGCTCGATCTCGATGCGCGACAACTCGCCATCGTGTCGACCGGTCGCGGTCCAATGCAACTCCTGCGTCGACTCAATGCACGGGAACCCGACGCATTTTCGAAGCCCGTTCGCATCGTCTATCGCTGCATCAACTACGCCGT
>JASGCF010000082.1 GCA_030054275.1 Limnohabitans sp.
CCTCGACGGCGCACTCGACATCATGTCGAATGTCGCGGAAGGTCTCGTTGTGTGGGAAGCCACGGTTGCTGCGAATCTCGCAGCAGAACTGCCGTTTATGGCGAGTGAGAACATCATGCTTGCTGCGACGCGTGCAGGTGCCGACCGTCAAGAAGCACACGAAGTCATTCGCGTTCATTCGATGGCTGCCGCGGAAGAAGTCAAGCGTTTCGGCAAACCAAACGACCTCATGGAACGACTCAAGCGCGACGCGTTTTTTGCGAATGTCGATCTCGACGGAGCGTTGGATCCATGCACCTTCGTTGGTCGCGCTCCGGAACAAGTCGATCGCTTCCTCACGACGGTGGTAGACCCAATTCGCCAGCGCTTTGAGCACGACCTTGCCGCGAAGGCAGACCTGCGCGTGTGATGGTTGGGCCGCTCCAAATCACTCTCGCTCCAAATGACTCTCGCTCCAAATGACTCTCGCTTGCAGACGCACCCGACCCCCGCAACATCGCTGCAATCCTCTCCCGAAGTTCTCACGAGTTCCGCATGCCGATTCCACGCCTCACACTCGAACGAACCGCGCTCATCGTGATCGATGTCCAGGAGCGATTACTTCCGACGATCGTGGACTCAGAGCGCGTCGTGACCAACTGCACCGCCGCGTTAGAACTGGCGAAAGTGTTGGGGCTCCCCGCCATCGTCACAGAGCAATATGTGAAGGGCCTTGGTCACAGTGCACCGACCCTCGCAGCAGCTGCCGCGGGCCACGCAAAGACCATCGAAAAAACACGATTCAGCGCCGTTATCCCAGCGGTCGAAGAATTTTTGTCCACGAATCGTTGCGACGATGTGCTCATTTGCGGGGTCGAAGCGCATGTCTGCGTGCAGCAAACGGTGCTTGACCTCTTGGCCATTGGCCGACAGCCATTTCTTCTCACAGACGCGATTTCTGCGGGGAAATTGGACCAAATTGCTCCAGCGTTCCGCCGCATGGAGCGCGCCGGCGCTGTGCCGTCGGGGGTTCTTGGCGCTGCGTACGAGATCCTCGGCGACGCGGCCCACCCGCAATTCAAGGCAGTCTTGGGTGTCGTGAAGACACTTCGGGCCCCTTTTCAGCCCTCTTTGCCGCTACCTTGACCCAACGGTGTCGGGGCCGACACCACCTTCAAAAGGAGCTCAGCATGGAAATCTACGAACAACTGTGCGCCAAGGTCCGTGAAGTCGAAGACGATATGCGCAAGGCAGTCGGCGGCAACAAGGCCGCTGGCACGCGCGTGCGCAAGTCGATGCAAGAGATCAAGGATCTCGCGCAGCAAATTCGCAGCAAGGTTCTTGAGATGCGCGGCACTGAGGGAGACGCGGAGTAATCGCGCGTTTGCACCCTTGGCAAGCAAACTCTTGATCGATCTGTCTACTGTGGATCTTTCGCAGACCATCTGCGACAGCCACGGACTCGATGCATTTCTTCCGCAAACTGGCCCTATGCGCCAGTGTGATCGCATTCTTTGGGCAAGTGAAGATATGCGGCTTTGCGTCGGAATGAAGCATGTACGACCAGACGAATTCTGGTGCGAGCACCACATCAAGGGCCGCCCGCTCTATCCAGGCGTCTTGATGATCGAATCGGCCGCTCAATGCGCAAGTTGGTTGTTCCGTGCTCGGTTTCCAGCGCTTGGTTTCTTGGGATTCTTGCGCTGTGATGAGGCGAGTTTCCGCGGCCAAGTCGTTCCAGGCGATGACTTCGTGATTCTCGTGCAAGAGATCGAAGCGAACCCACGAAGATTCATTTCGAACACGCAAGGTGTCGTTCGCGGCAAACTGGTCTTTGAGGCAAAGATCACCGGCATGGCGATCTGAGACATGCTTCCCCCGCTGCGCTTTCATGCGTTGTACAAGCCCCGCGCGTGGGGGCCTCTCCCCGAGCATTCGCAACTCGCGCGGCTCGGGAAGCATGATTTTCCCGCGGAAAGAATCGGAGAGTCTTGGGAACTCGCCGACCTGCCCGACACGATTCGCGACGGGCAATCTCATGTACGCGGCGGACCATTCGCTGGCCTTTCGTTGCGTGCATTGCGCGCTGCGCACCGCCAAGATCTTCTCGGGATCGCGGGCCCAGCTCCGGACGGCGGGTTCCCGCTCTTGGTGAAGTTTCTTGATGCGGCGGAAAATCTCTCGCTGCAAGTCCATCCAGATGCCGCCTATGTGCGCACCCACCCTGAGGCGCATCTCAAGACCGAAGCGTGGGTGATTCTCGCAGCAAAACCTGGCGCGCGTGTGTATCGCGGTCTTCGAATGAACACCACCCGCGAGGCATTTCGTGAGGCTGTTGCCAACGGCCGCGCACTGGAACACTTGGAGTCCTACACCGTTCAACGCGGCGACTGCGTGTACCTTCCAAGTGGCCTCTGCCATGCGCTCGGCGCGGGCATTCTGGCCGCAGAGATTCAAACGCCAAGCGATACGACCTTTCGCGTGTGGGATTGGTCGCGCAACGATCCAAATCGACCGCTGCATCTTGAAGAAGCCTTCGCGTGCATGAAGTTTGGAAGCGCGCAATCAGATGGAAGGCCGGGCTTGGTCACGCTCGCGTCCCAAGAGCCCACCGAAGCTGGCGGACTTGTGACTCGCCTTCTCTGCCGCGCTGCGTTCTTCACCATCGAGTGGGTTGAGACCGCGCGCGACGCGACAGAGATTTTCGCTTCGACTCCGACGGTCCCCCTGTATGCGAGCGGCGTACCCGAGGTGTGGATGACGCTTGCAGGTCAAGCGCACTGGCACACAAAATCGGCCGTATTTTCCCAAGGAATGGGCGAAACAGTCCTCCGCCCGGCGCACTGTGAAGAGGGCGCCGTCACATTCGACGCGGGGACGGTGGTGCTCCGTGCCATCGCAGCGAGCGCAATCGATCGCGCGATCTGATCGACTTCTTCGATCGCGTGTCGCATTCGGCCGCGTGCGATGCAACAATGAAATCCTTCATGCGCTCGATCGTTCTCCGCCTTTCCGAACGCCTTTCCGTACCGCATCGACGACGGCACGAACGCAACGCTCTGCACGCATGCGTCGCGGCGAGCGTGGCGCTTGTCGCAACTCCGTACATTGCCGCAGACATCTTCACAGTGCGGCCTGGACAAGATTGGAGTCGCGTTGCGAGCGAATTGAAACCGGGCGATGTGGTGCAGTTGGCGGCCGGCATCCACCTCGGAGCGACGCTTGAAAATGTGCACGGAAGCGCTCTCCTTCCCATCACGATTCGACCGGAGGAACCGCGCGGACTTGTCGAGGTCGCAGCGGATCGCGAAGCAATCAAGTTGGTGAACGCGAGTCATGTACGGATCGAACGCATCGCTGTACGAAAGGCCCGTCGCGCTGGGATCTTGATCGAATCTACGCCCACGGCAGCCGCAAACCCCACATCGCAAGGCATCGTGCTCAGCGACATCTACATCTCAAATGTGGCGGGATTGGCCGAGGAATCTGGCATTGTTGTGCGTGGCGTACGCGATGTTGAGATCAGTAGAACGAGGGTTGAGAACTGCGCCGGTGCTGGAATTTTGCTCGATGCGTGTGCCTCCGTCGGGCTGCGTCGACTGCAATGCGTCACAGCACCAGACAAGAGTTCGAGAGCGGGCATCGAACTCGACGGACCGCAGCACGGTGTTGTCATTGAAGATGTGAGTATCAAAGGACCATTCGCGAGCGCGCTGGTTGTTGGTGTCCGCGACTCCGTGCGGCCGACGGCGGACTCCTCTCGCACCGAAGCAGGCGAGCGCAGTACTGGGCCTTCAACACCATCGGGGCCTTCAACACCATCGGGGCCTTCAAAACCATCGGTGCCACTTGTTCGACTGCTTTCTGTGTCGAATGTGCGCGCGAGCATGGTGCACCGCTTCATCGATCTTGGGAGCTGTGCAGACTGCGTGGTGCGCAATGCAACGGTCACAGATCCGAAAGAAGAGGTCTATCGCATCGCGAAACCGCCGACGGGCACAGCATCCGCGTCGCTCGAACTGCTCGACAGCATCATCACATGGCAACCAGGCGGCTTACGGCGATTCGGTGCCGTGGACGACGGCGCCGACGCGCGCGGCTTCGTACTCGGCGCAAATCTCTGGTGGAGCCGCGAACTTCCCGTCGCGCTCGACCTTCTCGGACCGAAAGGTGCACCCTTTCCTGGAACAGTTTCGGGGGTGCAGCGAACCGATCTTGATCCGCAACTCGACCGAAACTTCGCCCCAACGGCCGCAGATGCCAAGATCTACGGCGCAACGCCGACAGGGCGATAGCAACGCTCTTCTGAAGTTCGAATCGATCTTTGGACGGAATGCGTCCCGCGTGAGCACCGTCCCTTGCGCGAACCCACCATGCACGATGCCCCGTCCAACCAGTCGAGCAGCCACACCGCAGCGGCAGTGCCCGAAGGCCATGCGATCTCGGCGCCACACCGCCCGATCACAGAGCGTGTGCTCCGACATTGGATTGAGCGTCTGACTCCTGGTTTGATTCGATTGTCCTTTGCGATCTGTCACGACCGCCACCGCGCCGAAGAACTTGTGCAGGAGGCGTTTGTTCGCTTGTGGCGGTCACCACCAGATGCAGGCGAGCCCGCGATTGCAAGTTGGATGCGCTCGACCGTCACCAATCTCTCGATCAGCGCCATTCGTCGAAAGCGTCGCGATTGGACGCTGATCGATGAATCCGGCACGGCGCGCGATCTGCGCGCGGAAGTCCCAGGGCGCGCGGGCGAACGCCGCGAAGATCTTTCCCGCATCGCAGCGGCGCTTGAACGACTCGATCCAGACAAGCGCGCCATGATCATGCTGCGCGTCAACGAAGGACTTTCATACGAGGCAATCGCGAATCACCTTGGCGTACCGATCGGAACCGTCATGAGCCGATTGAATCGTGCCCGACTTGCGCTGCTCGGTGAACTTGGCGGACACGACGCAGCCAACGATCAACCCATTCGACCAAGCGAATTCCGCGTGGATCGGCTCGATGCTGTGCCAACGCCCGCGCGAGAATCAAAGCAACGAAAGAGTCGTGAGGCGTGATATCGCAAGCACAGGCGCACACAGACTGCAGAGATCTTCGATACCAGTCGAAGCAGGCCAGTTGAGGAACACAGCATGACACACCACCAACATCCGGCAGCCGTTTCCGGCATGGATTGCGACGCTTTCAAGGCAACGCTGTCCGCATACATCGATGATGAACTTGCGCGCTCCGAGCGCTTTCAAGCGGATACCCACTTGATTGCCTGCGCGAACTGCCGCGGTCTGGTCGAGCGGGCAGAAGAGATGGACCGCACGCTGCGGGAAGAGTTCGCTGCAGATTTGGAAGATGTTGGCGACGCAGTGAACGCTGCGATCGAAGCTGCAGGCAGCGCAGCGATGGAAGCCGCTGTGTTTGCGCGTATTGGCGCGGAAAATCGCCGCCGTTGGATGCCGCGCGTTGCGATCGCCGCAGCCGTGGTTGCCGTGGTGGGCGTCGGCGTTGTGTTGCTGCGTGCTGCCGAATCGCCGCAACCGTTGGCTCCGGCTGGCGTTGGCGTTTTCGCGCGATCGACGAGCGCGCAGCCAAGCGCCCTCGCACCGGTCGCGCGACCAACCACGCAAGCGACGCTGCTTGCAGCACTGAGCCCGGATGATCGTCAAGCGCTGTATGCGACCAGCGTGTTACTTGGCGCAGCGCGCAAGACCGCGTTCGGCGACCTTGCACGCCGCTCGGAATTGCGTGAAACAGCGCGTTACGACGAACTTGTTGATCGTCTCAACGAAGTGCTGCCGAAACTTCCGGCCGAAGAACGCGCAGCCGTGGCGCTTGCGCGCGACGCCACGGAGCGGATCGTGTCGAACAGCGAGAGCGCTGAGGATTGGCAGCGCATCCAAGAAGATGTCGCGGTGCAATCGCTCGATCGCCATGTCGACGAACTGAGCGATCTCGCTCAGTAACCAACGCCCCGCCGCCTGCAACTCTTGCCTGTCGAAGGACCGCGAACCCGACAAATTGCACTGGATCGAACCGTCTCGTGCGATTTCTGCCCGTCCGACGAGCCAATCGTGCCGTTCGCAGTATCTTCCCGACACGCGCATGGACCCAACGGCCCCGATTCCATTCCGAGCAGCACAGGCACACGCGGCGTACGGCCAACGGCCCACCGTTCGGCCCAACTCCTCTCCTGCTGCTTCTGCTTCCTCTGCAACTTCCGCTCCGACTGGTCGTGTCGTCAACGGCACGATTGTGCCACCGCTTGCGAAGGCTCCGGTCCCTACATCGGGCTTGGACCGGATCGACACATATCGAAGCACAGGCGGCTCAAGCCCATCTGACGCATTTCGCCTTGATGTCACCTCGCGGCGCGAACACCTTTCTGCGTCGCTTTCGGCGTTGATCGCAGGACAAGTGGATTCTCCGGTTGGCCGCGGTGAGGGGTTTGATGCCCCCTCGCGTCCAAGCGGCACGCCTTCGCGCCCAAGCGACACGCCCTCGCGTCCAAGCGAGACGCCTTCGCGCCGAAGCGCGGGCGAGCCTCTGCAGATGTACACGCGTGCGGCCGATCGCATCGATGTCGCGACCACCCTCCGCCTTGGCGGCAATCTCGACGCGCGCGGCTAAGCGTCGCCCTCCTCTTCGCGTTCGCCTCCCCCTTCGCGAGTCTCAGTTGCCGAGACTGCGCGGTTGCGTCCGCAAACATGTGGTTGAAATTGGCAGCCAACCCACCGATCCGTGCTTTGCACGGTCGGCCTGAACCCGCTATCTTCTCGACCCTCTGTGAAATCCGTCACGAACCCGAACGCGGGCTCGCGGCGGTTCTTCTCAGCACCTTCGACTGGGTCGAGGGTGGTACGCAGTCAGAACGAAATTTGGGATAGCACGAAATTTGGAGCCCACATGGCCAGCACCGGCACCGTCATTCAGGTCATCGGATCGACCTTCGATGCGCAGTTCCCAGAGTCGGACCTGCCCGAGATCTACAACGCTGTTCACATCAACTTTGAAGCGAAGGGCCAAAAAATGCTCCTCGTCGGCGAAGTTGCGAAGCACCTCGGTGGCGGTCAAGTCCGCTGCGTCGCGCTCGCATCGACCGACGGTGTCAAGCGCGGCGACGCATGCATCGACACCGGCGCGCCTGTGCGCGTCCCGGTCGGTGAAGGCGTCCTCGGTCGCGTGTTCAATCTGCTCGGCCAACCCGTCGATGAGCGCGGCGCAGTCGCTGCGACGAAGACCTCGCCGATTCACCGCGAGCCGCCAGAGTTCGTCGAACTCAATCCGAAGACCGAAATCCTCCAGACCGGCATCAAGGTCATCGACCTTCTCTGCCCGTTCGTCCGCGGTGGAAAGATCGGTCTCTTCGGTGGTGCAGGCGTCGGTAAGACCGTCGTCATCCAAGAGATGATTGCGCGCGTCGCGCGTAACTTCGGTGGTTACTCGGTGTTTGCAGGCGTCGGCGAGCGCACCCGCGAAGGCAACGACCTTTGGCTTGAAATGCAAGAGGCCGAGTACACCGACGCGAGCGGCAAGAAGATGCACGTCCTCGACAAGGTCGCGATGGTCTTCGGCCAAATGAACGAGCCGCCAGGCGCGCGTCTTCGCGTCGCACTCTCTGCGCTCACCATGGCGGAAGAATTCCGCGATGCATCGGGCAAGGAAACGCTGCTCTTCGTCGACAATGTGTTCCGCTTCACCCAAGCTGGTTCGGAAGTGTCGGCGCTCCTCGGCCGTATGCCGAGCGCCGTCGGCTACCAGCCGAACCTCGCGACGGAAATGGGTGCGCTCCAAGAGCGCATCACCTCCACCCGCCAGGGCGCGATTACCTCGGTGCAGGCGATTTACGTTCCTGCAGACGACTTGACCGACCCTGCTCCGGCGACCACCTTCAGCCACCTTGACGCGTTCATCGTGCTTGAGCGCAAGATCGCCGAGAAGGGCATCTACCCTGCCGTCGATCCGCTCTCGTCGACCTCGCGTATTCTCGACCCGCAGGTCCTCGGCGAGCGCCACTACAAGTGCTCGCGCCGCGTGCAGAACATCCTGCAGCGTTACAAGGACCTTCAGGACATCATCGCCATCCTGGGCGTCGACGAACTTTCGGAAGAAGACAAGCTCACGGTTTCGCGCGCGCGCAAGATCGAGCGCTTCCTTTCGCAGCCGTTCTATGTCGGCGAAGTGTTCACCGGTCTCCCCGGCGTCACTTGCTCGCTCGAGGACACGATCGACAGCTTCGAGCGCCTCACCAACGGTGAAGGCGACGACCTGCCCGAGAGCGCCTTCATGTACGTTGGCACCTTGGCCGATGCCCGCAAGAAGGCTGAGAAGATGGCTGCTGGCGTCTGAGTCGGTAGCTCAAGCACCGACGCGTCCGCGGAACTCACGAAAATTTCCTCACTGCAGCCCCGACCTCGGTCGGGGTTGCGTGTTTTTCGGAACCACCTTGCCTCGCGGGCGAATGGGGGTAGGTTTCCGACGGCTGCCGCGTCCCGTTTTCCGGCCGTCACGAGAAACCCAGTTTGGAACCCGAGGTTTGGGGTTCGCTCCTTGCGGTTCGTTTTCAGATGCGTCCCTTTTCTTCCCCGATCGATCAGGAAACTGTCGAACCGGGACCAGAGTCACCGCTTCTTCGGACCGATTGATCCGAAGAAGATCCACACAAAACTGGGTTCCCCAAAGTGCCCAGCGTCTTGACTGCAATGCAGAATCGGAGTCCCAGCATGCGTTTGACGGTTACGGCAGCGATCACCACCTCGATCGCAACTTCGTTTGTGCTGCTGACAAGCAGCCCCCTGCACGCGTCGACCGGCGGCGGGAAGTCAAAGCCCGCGCTTGCCACCGGCAATGTGCAAGCCGTTCTCGAGGCCGACGGCCACGGGCTCCGCGGCAAGCCATGGGCGGAACAACAGGCGTTGCAGCCGCTCTCCGCAATCCACGGATTCGACGCTATTCCTGCGCCTGTGCTTGCGCTTGAGTTGCAAGACAACGAGTACTTCCTCGCTGAAGACGAGATCACCCGACAGACCGAAGATCGCAAGCCGCTTCGCTTTGCGATTCCTGTACCAGTCGCGATCGACATGGCACACGGCGAGTGGATCCCCGTCGAGGGCGGCCATGTGTGGCGCGTGATTTTGTCGAGCGCGAATGCGACGACAGCGCGACTTCACATCACAGGACTGAATGTTCCTCAAGGACAAGAAGTCCGCCTCTCGTCGCCGGGCTGGGACGACTCTGTCATCGGACCGATCGAGGGCGTTGGCGAGTTCGGAACAGGCGAAGCATGGAGCATGTCGCTTCCGACGAACGAGGCGATGATCGAGTGGTTTGTCCCAGCCGGTGCGAAGGTCAACTCGCTGCCGTTCACTGGCGTCGACTATTACCACGGCTACCGCCAGATTTGGAAGACCGATGAAGGTGAGGGCGGCGTGGCCGTCGGCACGTGCCACCTCGACCCGATCTGCTTCCCAACTTGGGCGAACGAATCGAACGGTACTGTTCGTCTGATCTTCACCGGCTCGCTCTGCTCCGGTCAACTCACCGCGACGACCGCTGCCGATGAGACGCCCTACGTCGCCACGGCGAATCACTGCATCTCGACCGCTTCGGTTGCCAACAGCTGCCAGTTCAACTTCTTCTACCGTCGCAACACCTGCTCTGCTGCTGCGACGGCAGCGGCGGGCACCAATGTGACTGGGAGCGATCTCTCCGCGACGCAACTCGCGAGCGACTGCACGCTGCTCATGATTCGTCCGACACTGCCAACCGGCATCTACTGGGTTGGTTGGCTTGGCACGTCGGTCGGCACAAACACAGCGTCGACTGGCCTCCACCATCCAGACGGAAGCTATCAGCGCATCTCGTTCGGTACGAAGAATGCAAACTCTTTCAACTGCGGAAGCCCAACGAGTAACTGGTCGAGCCTCTCGTGGAACCCCGCGACGCAATACGGTGTGACCACCACGGGTGTCACCGAAGGCGGCTCGTCGGGTAGCGCGATCTATCGCGATTCCGACAAGAAGATGTACGGGGTTCTCACCTGCGGCGCAAGCTTCTGCTCGACGCCGCAAGCCGACGACGGCTACGGTCGCTGGGATCTTGCCGTCACCACTGGTGGTTTCGGCACGCTGCTCGCTGCAGGCGCCGACGACAACCTCGAGCAGAACGACACCTGCGCGACAGCCGTGGCAATCACGCCTGGAACCGCGTACGCAGGCCGCGTGGTGAAGCGTTTGGACGAAGACTGGTACTCGATTCCAGTTGCGCCAGGCGCCAGCATGAGCGTGAACCTCACCTTCACGCACGCAAATGGCGATGTCGATGTGCAAGTGTTCGGAACCTGCGGCGGCAGCGTGCTCGCAGACCGCAACGCCAACACCAACAACGAAGTCTTCTCGGTG
>JASGCF010000083.1:0-8577 GCA_030054275.1 Limnohabitans sp.
GCGGGATCAGCCTCTGCGGTTCCGAGACCAACGACACGGCCATCAATTCGAAGGACGACGGCGATTCCCTCGACGTTCGCATCAAGTGCGACCTTTGATGCTGGTGAGTCGAGTGCCGGAAGTTGGTCGCTGTCGAGCCAATCTCGTGCGGTCACAAACGCTGAAATCGCGGCCTCATCCGAGGGCAGTGCGACTTCTGATCCGCTTGGCCCGCTGTCCGAGTTCGCCTGTTGCATGGCGCCTGCAGAAATCGTTGCGGTCGGTGTTGCAGACGTTGCATTTGTGCAACAGAGTGCTGCAAGGATCTGTAGCAAACCGTACAAACGCACCATGTTTCCTCGTCGATACCAAATGGCGGGGGCCAAACGCAGTGCAGAATCGGCATGTTGGCGGTGCTCGCGCGGCGCTGGCACGAACCTTGCGATGATCCCTTCGGTCACGCATTCGCGACGGCCACACAACTGAAGATAGGAACGCGCCATGCTGCTCTCGACCATCCTCTCACCTGCGAACAACCGCCGCAAGATCCTTCTGCTCAGCTTGCTCGCGTTCATCGCGCTCTGCTGAACACTTTGCAGCAGTCAACATCATCTGAAACATGAAACCGGCCGCGGCAGATCGCCGCGGCCGGGTGTGTTGTCTCAAGCGGTTGGTCGGTTCAGAAGCTGAACCGATCGCTTCCCATGGCGCCGTGGTCATCAAGACCGCCACGCGATGGAGCTGCGCGACCGCCACGCGCTGGGCGCTCGAACTCGTCGCCAGTGCCCCCAGTACCGCCTGGAGTCTTCTCGCCAGCACCCGTACCCCACTGGGCACGCTTGAGCGAGAGGCCGATCTTGCGATCGTCGGTATCGACGCGCAGAATCTTGACCTCGACCTCTTGGCCGACCTTGACCACATCTTGCGGATTCTCGACCTTCGAGTCGCTGAGTTCCGAGATGTGCAGCAGACCTTCGAGACCCTCTTCGAGTTCCACGAACACACCGAAGTTCGTGATCTTCGTGATCTGGCCCTTCACGATCATGCCTGGGCGGTACGCAGATGGGATCGCCTCGACCCATGGATCTTCCGCGAGTTGCTTCACGCCGAGACCGACGCGCTGCTTCTCTTGATCGACATCGATCACGACGCACTTCACAACATCGCCCTTCTTGTAGAGCTCGTTCGGGTGCGCGACCTTCTTCGTCCAGCTGATGTCGCTGACATGGAGGAGGCCATCGATGCCCGGCTCGATCTCGATGAAGGCACCGTAGTTCGCGAGGTTGCGAACCTTGCCCTCGATGACCGTACCGGTTGGGTACTTCTCGGCAACGAGTTCCCATGGATTGACTTCGGTCTGCTTGACACCAAGCGAGATCTCGAGCTTCTCCTTGTTGATGTCGAGCACGACCACATCGATCTCTTGCCCAACAGCGACGATCTCGCTTGGGTGATTGACGCGACGCGTCCACGACATTTCGCTGATGTGCACAAGGCCTTCGATGCCTTCCTCAAGCCGCACGAATGCGCCGTACGACATGAGATTGACAACCGAGCCCTTGGCGCGGCAGCCGACTGGGTACTTCTTCTCGATCTGCTCCCAAGGCGAAGTTTCCTTCTGCTTGAGACCAAGCGCGATCTTCTCGCGCTCGCGATCAATGTTGAGAATCTTGACTTCGATTTCGTCGCCGATGCGCACGATCTCGCTCGGGTGATTGACGCGACCCCACGACATATCCGTGATGTGGAGCAGGCCGTCGATGCCGCCGAGGTCGACGAATGCGCCGAAATCCGCGACATTGGTGATGGTTCCGCGCACGAGGTCGCCTTCGCGAACGCCTTCGAGCAAACGCTTCTTCGCAGCGTCGCGCTCATCTTCAATGAGTTTGCGGCGCGAGATGACAATGTTGCGACGCTCTTCGTCGATCTTCAAGATCACTGCGCGCATCGGCTTACCGACAAACTCGCCAATGTCGCCTGGGCGACGCACATCAACTTGCGACGCAGGCAGGAACACTGGCACGCCGATATCGACGAGCAGGCCGCCCTTGATCTTGCGAAGGCACTTGCCCTCGATGACATCGCCTTCCTTGCGGGTGTGCAGGATGGTTTCCCAACCGCGAATGCGGTCGGCCTTGCGCTTCGAAAGACGCACGCCGCCCGACTCGTCTTCGAGGCTCTCAAGGAGCACTTCGACCTCGTCGCCGACAGCAACATCAGTCTCATCGAATTCGTTGCGATCGATATGACCTTCGCTCTTCAGGCCGACATCCACGACGACATGGTCGCCGGAGAAGCCGACAACTCGACCCTTGAGGATGCTTCCGGGCGCAAGTCCGCTCATGTCGCTCGAAATGAGCGTGTCCATCTCTCCGCCAGCGACCTTCTCGCCGTACGCCTCGCGAAGCATGCGCTCCACTTCGCCATCTTGGAGCTTGAGATCCTCAATCAGGTTGTAGTCGACCATGTGTGTGTTGTGATTTCCGCGCGCGGGCACCGAGCCTGCGCGTGCCGAAAAAGAATGCCGGGCCGGACAGCCGTCCGAACTTGTTGCCGGTGCCCCCACCTCGGAAGCGGGGAATCGAAGACGATAACAAGACTTCCGTTGCTTCGCGAGGGAAATGTGCCGAGCAGCGGAGGAAGTCACGCCGCAGTCGAGCGGAGTTATCCGCCGTGTTGAGTCGTGTTCAGTCGTGTTCAGTCGTGGTTCAGGCGATTGCTGGCGCGGCACGCGCTCGAACCAGCGCTGCGCGCATCGAAATGAACCCAAGAACGCCCACCGCGTTGATGAGGGTGCACACCACAAGCACAAGCGGCGCTTGACCAAGCGGTGCAAGCCATTGGTGCAGTCCCCATGCCGCAATCGGCGCAAGGATGCCCCGAATCCCGTTCAGCGTCACATGGACAGCCATGTAGTCGGCGTCGCGCTCTGCCGTTGCAAAGTCTTGGTGACCAAGATTCCACGCGAGCGTGCCGCCTGCGTATCCGATGCCAAGCAACACACTCGCGAGATACATCAGCGGAGCCGACGCGAAGTACGACGCAAGCGTGACTGCCACGCTCGCCGAAACAAAGCTCCAACCGTGCACAGCGCGAAACTCGATGATGTGCGTGCGCGACATGAAGCGTGACCACAACGGAATCGCGAAGGGCATCACAGCCAACGGAATAATCGCGTTGATCATGATGCCCGCTGTATATGACATGTCGAGTTCATCGGTCACCACATAGGTCATCGGCGCGCTCAGCATGAGGTTGCCAAAGCCGAAAACGCTCATCCACCACATGAATCGCGCGTACAACTTGTCGTCGCGCAGCAACTGCACCATGCCCATTGGGCTGAAACCATTGTCCTTCTTGCGTCCGTCGAGTTCTGCGCGCTGCAATTGACGCGCGCGACGCAATCGCACCTTGCGATAGATGTGGTTCCCGATGAGTCCAAACGCAGCGAGCAGAGGGAAGAGGTAGTGGTAGTTGTCTGGATTGTCGTCCATCGCGCGGCCGACCACGAGGCCTGCAGCCGCGAGGAAGATGCTTTGCACTGTCGCGAGTTTTCCCGCAATCTCAGCGCGGCTCGCGTTTGGATAGTTGTTTCGCCACACGGCGGCGCGAACCGTGATCACACCCGTCCATGCCGTGCGCGCCAAGCCAAGTGCAATGCAGGTTGCCACGAGCCCCACACCATTGCGCGGGAAGAGCGCAATCGCAGCGACCAGCAGGCAGGCCGCGATTTGTAGCCACGAGATAAACGGGACCTTCGCACGACCCTTGGCAAACGCGGCCCACACGAAACTTGTGAGATTGGCGATGTTCGGCGCAGCAAGCGCCCACGCTGTGGCAAGATCGAGCCACTCTTCGCTCACGCCGGGTTGGCCGCTGAACGCTTTCTTGATCACAATGCCGATCGTGCCGCCCTCGATCGCACCCAACATCAGCGGAAGAAACGCCCAACTGACAAGTTCGCGACCGTAGGTGAGCCGCAGCATCGGCGGCAGCGTTGCAGGATGAAAACTCCGCGCAAATGAGCCGACGACTCGGACCGGAACCAGAAATGGAGCGAACTCGCGCATGTGAAAGGGAAGGGGCGATGGTAGGCCCGATGCCCTCATGTGTGCGAGGTGTGTGCGCGAAACTTGCGATGAGTTGCGATCGCTGAAGTTCGCTGCAGTTTGCGCGCGAGGTTGACCCTTCGGATGACGACGCGAAGGGCGTACACTGCCGCCGACGCCCAGAGACCCCTGCGGGCGGACTGTCAGGCACATCGCCTCGAACCTTGCTTGACCCCAAGGGATCGGCGAGTTCCGCGACGAAGACCAAGCCTCCTTTGCGTACTGCGCATCGAGTGGAAGGTCGGGATCGATGGACGCCGAACCCACCTTGCATTGGGGTTCGAGCGCTCGTCCCTGACTGGCGCGCCTCCGAAAGGTGGTGCGCGCCGACGCATGGCGTTCGGAGCCTCCCGACGGGGTCCCTCGGCGTTGTTCACTTTTGAGGGTGACGCGTGCCTTGCGGTGCGTGTGGCTCGTCTGCAAGCAGCGTCCAGCGGCGAGCCGGGCTTGCCGCTTCAGTGCGCGTCACACGCAACGGAAACTCCATCGTTCCAGCGAAGTAAGAGTGCACTTCCGGCGCGGCAGTTGTGTTCGCGGTTGTTGTGTTCGCGGCAGTTGCGTGCGAGGCTTCTGCGGAGGCTTGCGCAGCGCGTTCGTTGCCCGCTGCCGCGATCTTGACGGGCATGGCGAACGCGGCCAAATGTCGATCGCCGCGGATGCGCATCGTCCAATCGGCGGGCGCGTCTTCCGCGCGAGCATACAGGCGCTCAAGCGCGTCGACATCCTCGTCGGAGGGAAGCCACGACGAGGAACTCGCGCCGCTCCCACCGCGCCACCAAATGCGGCTCGTTCGCCGCACGACGCCGCGTTCGAGCATTTCAACGACAACTCCAAAGGCGACACCTTCACACTCTTCGCGGGCCGTTGCACCTACTGCAAAGCGCATCCCAGCACGAGGTATTCCGGTTCGCCACAGAAACAGGCCCTCTGCGAAGACTTCTTCTAATGCCGAACGGAGCAATGGAGAATCGACGGGCTTGAGCGTGGCAGCAATCTCTGCGCCTCGCGTCCGATCGATGCCATCGACGCGCGTCTCGAGTGACGCGACCGGAGCGAAGGGCGCATCAGATCCGATGAAGCGTTGCCCGATGGTGGCTTGCACGACAAATGGAGTGCGCTCGCTGATCGACGGTGCGCCGAGTGGCACAAAGAGCGGCTGCATGCGACCGTCTGGGCGCAACACAGCGCGACGCGTTGTGTTGTTCGGCAACATGACGGTGGTCTCGCACTCAAGAACATTGGGCCACCATTCGTCCACTTCGACGCTGAGGAATGGTTCACTGCCGTCGCCAATCACAGGCTGCACACGCAGCGTTGGTGGAATTGTTAAGAGTTCCAACAACAGCGGTTCATCGCGCGGAAGTTTGCGCAGCACAGCGCGAAGGATCGGCGCATATTTTCGTTCCCATGCAGCACTTGCTGGTTGCGCGGCACGATCGCCACGGATTGCCAGCAACAACGCCGCACGCAGTTGCTCGTCATCAAGGAGGCCCGTTTGTACTCGCTGCGCCAATTCCCAAGGCGCAGTGCGGTAGCCTGCACCTTGAACGAGTGCTGTGGCCTGCAACAGGAATGCGGTGGGTGCAACGGACCATGGCCCACTTTCAAGAAAGCGCGCACGCGCAGCAACACCAATCGCAAGGATGGCAAGCATCGCAAGTGCCCCGCGCCACGGTCTCCGTCGCGTGCGAGTCGCGGCGTTCTCGGTTGCGATGCTCGTCCCACACTCGGTGCAGCGCACGCCGCTTGGGCCAAGTTCATGCCAACACCGCGGACAGCGTCGCCGTCCAAGAGCGGGATCGCCAGCGAAACTCTTCGCTGCAATCGCTGTCAAGACGACGATCGCAGCAAAGGCGCCGATGGAAAGAAACCACGCGAGGAAATCGTTCACGAGTGCGCCATCATAGTCGCCGACGCAACGAGGCTCTCGCGTGCAGAGTCAAAGTGTTGTGTGACTCGATTAGCGCACCATCGCCCAGCGCAACAATTCACGCGGAGTTGGCGGCTTCCCTTGCATCAATACTCCGACGCGGAAGATGCGTGCAGCAATCCAGACCATGCCGTATGCGCAGGCAAATCCCCATGTCAGCGCGAGGAGTGTTTGCCAAAGTGGAATCGGTTCCGTCGCCGCTGTGAGTCGAAGAATGAGCACAAACGGGCTTGCTGGCGGCACAAAACTCATGATGGTGGCGAGCAGGCCATTTGGATTTTCAATGATGGGTGCCCACAACACAAGCGGAATGATGAGAAGCATCATCACCGGACCGACAAGCGATTGCGCTTCGCGAAGATCGCTCACGGCACTACCAACAGCAGCCATCATGGATGCGACCATGAAGTACGCCATCACGAAGCACAAGAGGAAATACACGAGGTGTTCGATGGGCACGATGTCAAGCATGGTGCCCGCTGCAAGACCCGCGATTCCGAGCCCGCCATACATCACGAGCATCACGGTGCTGACGAGCGCGTAGCCGAAAATTTTCCCAGCCAGCAGTTCCATCGGGCTCGTCGCCGCGAGCAGCACTTCCATCACCTTGTTCGACTTCTCCTCGATCGTCGTCGTCAAGAGATAGTTTGCGCTCGTGAAGATCGTGATCCACAAGAGCATCATGAACGCACCCGGCACAATCATGCGCAATTCGGTGCGTTCTTCTGCTTCACTTCCTTGAGGTGAAATGCGAGTTGTTGCGGGTTCTGGTGCGCGAGCGAGTCGCTCTAAAAGTTGTGCATCGACGCCACTGCGTGCAATGCGCTCGTCTTCCAGCGCTTGCCGGAATGCACGCTGTAGTTGGCGAACATGCTTTGGTGAGAGTGAACTCGGAATGAAGAGTTCGAGTGCGGTTGCAGGCTTCGAAGGATCCAACGCATCTGGCTGAATTGTGGCGGCTGCGATGGCGGTACCATCCCGCACTTCGGCCTTGATGGACTCAACCGCGTTGAAGTCTCGCTCGCTGCGCCATTCGACCTGTACCGGAGCCGGATTGAGATCCGACAGTTTCGACATCGCCCCCATTTGCGACGCAGTGTCTTTCGGTGTGGTTGAAAGCTCCTCGGCCAGATCTTGCGCGACTTCTTGCATCGATGCCGGCTTCTCAAGAATTGCTTTCGCGCGCGGCAAGATGGTGCCGGATGGATCTGCAACAACAACCGTTCCAACAAGCGGTGGGGTTTTGTCAGACAACAACAGCGGCATGAGCGCGATCAAGCCGAACATCAAGATCGGCACGACAATTGCGCCAAAGATGAAGCCTTTGGTGAGTGCGGTGTGGCGAAACTCGCGCCACGCCACCATGGAAATGCGCGTGAACGACGATGGACGAGGGCGTTGCGGGGAATTAGGCATCGATCTTCGCTCCCTTCGCATCCGAACCACCAACGATTTCAACGAAGACATCGTCGAGATTCATGCGCCGCAGGGCAATCGAGCGCATTGGTGCGATCTCGAGAACTGCAGACATGGCGCTCTCGGTTGTCTGGCCATCTGCGAGTTCAAGGTCCACAGCACCGTTGTCATGGAGCCGTGCATGTCTTGCGATGCCACGCGCGCGTGCCGCCTCCGCGAATGCCGCGGGATCGGCGCGGGGCTCGCACACCAAGCCGCGGTCATCGTGCGTTGCGCGCAAATCAGCCATGGTCGTATCGAGCACTTTTTCACCCTTGTTGATCAAGACAATGCGATCGCAGAGTGCTTCCGCTGTGTGCATTTGGTGTGTCGAAAAGATGATTGTTGCACCGCGTGCTTGCTCCTCGCGAATGAGGTCAAGCACGATGCGCCCGTTGACGGGATCAAGGCCAGAGAATGGTTCGTCGAGGATGAGCAAATCTGGAGCGTGAATAATCGACGCGAGCAACTGGATTTTCTGCTGTTGACCTTTGGAAAGTTCTTCACAGCGTCGTTTCGCAACGCCAGGAAGGGCGAGTCTTTCGAGCCAATCGTCGATGCGCCGCGAGAGACCCGTGGCGTGCACGCCTTTGAGTCGCGCGACATATCCGAGGAACTCACCAACTCGCATTTTGCGGTAGAGGCCGCGGTCCTCGGGGAGGTACCCGATGCGGTCTTTCATCGAAAGCGCAGAGCCTCCAAGCACCTCGACGGTTCCGCGATCTGGCGAAATGATCGACATGATCATGCGAATGGTGGTGCTCTTCCCAGCGCCGTTTGGCCCAAGAAACCCGCAGAGTGACCGTTCTGGGATCTCGAGTGAAATGCCACGCACAGCGTGCACATTCCCGAAGTGTTTTTCTACGCCCTCGATGCGAACTGCTGCTGTCTGAAATCGCTGCGAACTTGCCATGCTCGACAGAATATCCGACTGCGCTGTGCCATGATGGCAATGTTGTCAAATGCAACAAAAAGACAACAGTGCGATAGGCGTCGGCGACGCCCGTTAAGAGTCGTCGGTGGTTCGCTGTTTTTCGGCAGGAAGTACGGTTGTCGGATCGCGCAGAGACGCTGGCGCGACAATATCGCGTGGGATGTCGTGTG
>JASGCF010000083.1:8677-10372 GCA_030054275.1 Limnohabitans sp.
GATGTCGTGTGGCGCAGAGTGTCTCGCACTCGGAACTTGCGTGTCGTTTGTCTTGTTCGCGGCGTCTGGTCCAAGGGTGTTCACGCGAAAGTCGACAGCCGCGATACCAACCGTGTCTCGTCCAAACAAGACGGTCGAGCGTAACTCAAGCGGTACACGCAGTCCGTCGCGTTCGTGCCAACCGAGCAGCATGGTGCGATCTGATGAGGGAGCTGCACGCACAGCCAAGATCTCGCCCGATTCTTCGTCGATCCAGATGCTGCGCAAACTTCCCGCGATGGTTGATTTGCCAGCAAGTGCTGCTGTCGCTTCTTCTTTGTTCTTGGCAAGATCAATTCGGACGGCCAACTTCCCTTGAACCTTCTCACGCCCAGCAGCGACCGCAGTTTGGAACCGCTGTTCGTGCTGAGGGAGATCAACGAACAGAATGCGAAAGGGATCTGCATTCAGAATCGGGTCGTTGAGTGCCGGAAGCCGAGTAAATGCAGGGGGATCGCTTCCAACGATCAATTCCCACGCACACGCATCGGTGCGGCCGAATTCCCGACGCTGCTTGAGATCTTCGCCATCAGGAGCAACGATGGTTTCGTCGATGCGGACGAGTGCCTTGCCGTCGTTCGTCCACAGCACGATGGCTTTGGTTGGGAGTTCGATCCATTGCTGCGATTCTCGCGCGCGGAAGCGCTGGGTCGCCTCCAACACAACGCTGTAACTTCGCAGTGCGCGAACTTGCTCGCTTGGGCCGAGCCATGCGCATGCTTTGTTCAGCATTGCTCTGGGTTCTGGAAGTTGGTCGTTGGACGAGAGAGCCGACTCGGCAGAAGTCGGAGCAGCATCCGTCGATTGGCCCAGTGCTGAGGTGGCGCAGCACAGCGCGAATGCAGCAGTGGTCAACCCGCCACGCGAACGCCAGAGGCCTCGCCAGAATCGTGCGCACAACTTCGGCTGTTGCATACCTGAGTTTGTACGCAACCGAGCGCTCTGCATCAATTCTTCTTGGCCGTTTCAGGCTGCACCACAAGGCTTGGCGCTGTGATCGAGCCTGTTTCGAGGGTGTTCATGGCCACTTTTTCGTAGCGCATGGTGATTTTCATGCCCGAGACGGTGCGCACTGCTTGGCGGAAGGCGATGGGTGCTTGCGCAGCGAGCGCTGCGTTCGCCTTCGCGGATGCTTTGTCGCCAAGTTCGATTGGTTTCCAATCCGAGAGTTCCGTGCGTTGGATGGATGGTGCGGCGTTGTTGGTTGCGGGGCCGGAGTTGCCATTCGGCAGTGGTGCATTGGGCGGCTGCGCAATTGGCGTATCGAAGGAAGTAGGTAATCCAGATGTAGCGTCGAGCCGAAGCGTCCACAGTTCGCTCGATCGCGGTGCATTGCGAGCAGCTTTCGGCTGCATGGTGACAACCCACACGCTCTTTCCATCGATCGTTTCCATTGCTTTCGTCGTGAATTGCTCAAAGCGCGTGAGCAGCGAACGCAGCAGCAACTGCACATCACTTCCGCCAAGCAGTTCATTCGTCATGCGCGCATCGGCAGGTCGAAAGCGCCCAGATTCTCCCATCCACGCGACACCATTCGCTGTGCCCATCTCGAAGGCTGCGTTGACTGCTGCATTCGTCTGCACAACTTTACATGCAGCTGGCTGAGTGGCTGTCGCAGCGATGAAGCTGTAGTCGATGCGCATGGCACCCATCGGC
>JASGCF010000084.1 GCA_030054275.1 Limnohabitans sp.
GATCGTTTGCAACATCGGTCACTTCGATAACGAGATTGACATGCTTGGCCTGTCGAAGGTCAAGGGCGCACGCTGCGTGAACATCAAGCCGCAGGTCGACGAGTGGGTGTTTGCCGATGGAAAGTCGATCATCATCTTGGCTGAGGGCCGTTTGCTGAATCTCGGCTGCGCAACGGGCCATCCGAGCTTCGTGATGAGCGCGAGCTTCACGAACCAGGTCATGGCTCAGATCGAGCTCTTTAAGAACTCGAAGCACTACGGCAAGACTGTTACGACGCTGCCGAAGCATCTTGATGAGAAGGTTGCTCGTTTGCACCTTGAGAAGCTTGGCGCGAAACTGACGAAGCTCACGAAGAAGCAGGCCGAGTACATCGGTGTGCCGGCAGAAGGTCCGTACAAGCCGGATCACTACCGCTACTGAGTCACTTGATCGCTCGACGGTCCATTTGGGCCACGACGAAGCCTACAGACACACAGCCCTAACCACAGCCCTAACCACAGCCCTCGCCTCGGCGGGGGCTGTGTTTTAAATCAAGGTGCCTGACACGTGCCATGCAGTGCCAGGCACTGGTTGGCACGAGCCATGCACCAATGTTTCTGATTGCAATTTTGTCGGACATTTCAGAGAGCACTCCTGTGGCCAGTAGTTTGAATCCACAAGGAGGGCCGTATGGGAAGACCGCTTCGAAACTTTGAGATTGGAGTTCCGTTCCATGTCGCACACCGGGGAAACAAGCAGTCCACTCTTTTTGAAACGGATGCAGATCGCAGGTTTTACCTCTCGATGCTGGGAAGCATCGCACGCAAAAACAATGTGCGTATCGGTGGCTTCTGCCTCATGCGGAACCATGTGCACTTCGCGGTGATTCCTGATTGTCTCAAGGGCATCAGTCGATGCTTCGGCCAGTTGCACAAGTTGTACTCTGAATCGCTCAATATTCGTGCCGGTACGCGTGGAGCAAGTTGGGAAGGCCGCGTGTATGCCGCGAAAATGGACGCTCGGCACGCATGGAATGCGCTGCGCTACATCGAGCGAAACCCCGTTGCTGCTGGCATCGTGGCGGACGCGACAGACTGGGCTTGGTCTAGCGCGCGAATGCACTGTGGAATGGAAAGTGAGTGGAGTTTCTTGACGGGGGATGTGAGGTCCCAACGCGTGGAACCCGAGCGGTGGCGCGAGGTCCTTCGTACACCGCTTCGTGAGGAGGAGCTTGGCACGATTGACTGGGTTGCGGTTGAGGAGGGGTTGAAAGCGCGCGCGGCTCTTCGCGGTGATCGCGCTGCGTGAGTCAAAAGTCCGCGTGCCTGGCATGTGCCGTGCAGTGCCAGGCACTGACTGGCACGTGCCAGGCACCAAGTTTTACTTCGTGCGTGCAGCCCACTTCTCGAGCAACTCGCGTTCCCGCGCCTCACTGATTCCTGGCTCGCGCCCTGTTCCCCAGTCAGTTCCAGTTGGCAGCGTTGGTTGGGTTTCGCGATAGTCCGCGAGTGTGTCACGCGCGGTCTCTGCAAGCGGGCGGCACTGCAATCCGTGCGATAGGGCCTTCGCAATGTTCGCGCGTCCAGCGCCCGCATACTCGGGCCCCTGCGGAATCCACAACGGAAGCCCCATCCATGGCGCGACCTGCTGTTCCATAAGCCACGCCTCATCAACCCATACGAACTCCACAGGATCAGAAACACTCGCCTTGATTCCCGCAAGCATTTCTTCCATGGTCAGCGGGCCTTCGGGTCCATTCGCGATGTATGTCCCATGATGTCCATCTGCGACCAACTTCAGTTGGAACGCAGCAAGATCGCGCACATCAATGAACTGAACGCGCACTTCATCTGGCTTCGGCGCGCGAGGTGCAAGTACCTTGCCGCCGCGAGCAATGCGCACAGGCCAGTAGGTGAATCGACGCGTGTCATCGCCAGGACCAACGATGAGCCCTGGACGCACCACACAGGTCTTGCTCGGGCAAGCAGTCTCTGCAGCCTGCTCACAAAGTGCCTTGAGCGGCCCATAGGTGAGGCCCGTCACCTGTTCGACGGTTGGATCTTCGAGCGTGGCTACCGGCGTCGTCTCATCGGGTGCGACCGAGTTGTCCATCCACACTGAAATCGTCGACACCAGCTGGTACATCACCGTGACGGGTGCAAGCAACTCCGCCGACGCCTTTGTCACGCGCGGAAAGTACGACGAGTTGTCGATGACCGCGTCGAAGCGCTCGCCTGACTTGGTCATCGCTGCGACAACTTCCTCAAGCGCCTTGAGCCCGTCACCCTTCTTCGGGTCGCGGTCGCCGCGCAACTGCCGCACTTTCGCGTAGCGGTCGCCGGCGAGTCGCTGCGGATCTGTCTTACCTCGGTTAAAGGTCGTGACTTCCCAACCCTTTTCGAGTGCTTGATCCACCAAGTGCGGGCCAAGAAATCCGGTGCCACCGAGGATGAGTATGCGCATGCTGTGAGGTTAGCAACAGCACAAGGACGCTGTGCGCACGAAACAGCACACTGTCGCGAGATACCATGCGGTGATGTCGGCAGAAAACTCGAAACGGACTTCACGCACGATGTCGTCGGGCTCTCTCGCAGCAGCGCTCGGCATCGCATGCGTTGTTGCTGGGCTCTGGTTTCGCTTCGGTCGCGACGAAGGTGAGACGCGCGATTCCTCGCGTCCGCGTGAGACCCAAGTTGCGGACGGAGACGAGAGCGCGCCTGCGAGTTCGTCGACTGGCACGGGTTCGCGGCGAAACGCAACGGCCGATCAGGCGCGGTCGCGCGCAAAGGTGACCGTGACGCCCGACATCATCGATCTCGGCACGATCGCGCAGTGCGGAGGCATCGCGCGTTCAAGTGTGTCGCTCACGAATACGACGGCCGAGCCAGTCAAAGTTGTGGGTTGGGTTGTGTCCTGCGCGTGCATCCGCATGCTCGATGAACCTGGCTTCACGATCGCGGCGCGCGACAGTGTCGAAGTCCCATTCGAAGTCGATGCGTGGGGTATCGGAGGCAAAAGCGCGCGGCTTGATTTTCGTCTCGATGGAAACGCTGTTGGACCTCGCGTGCGCATCGACTACAGCGTGGGCGGACCGATTCGTGCGCGGCCGAGCGTTGCCATTCGTCCCGATCGCGATCAGCCCATGCTGATTGAACTTGAGCGCTGCGACTCAGACGGCGCGCATGTCGCGGAAGCCTTCGAAGTACTCAGCGTCTTCCCGCCTGTCGGACAGATCTACAGGGTTTCAGAAGGGGAGCCTCCGCTCGACGCGGGTTGGGGCGGTTTCGATCTTGACTTTGCGATGATTGACGAGCTCGCGTCGGCACCGGATGCGGCGCAAGATCCAAATTTCGAATGGAAGGAAACGCCGACGGGGCGACGATGGAAGTCGCTTGAGATTCGTGTCATGACGAATCATCCAGAGTGCAACGAACTCCGGCTACGCGTGCGCAATCGCTAACCACGCAACACGCAAAGATCACTGCGAAGAATCCCGCAACGAAGAACCACACAAAAGCGCAACACCCACGCGCGTTGGTCGCGTGGGTGTTGGAGCAAGTTCATCCGCGCGTGGACGCAGCGAAAGTCGACTGGTCTTAGCACATCTCAACGAGCATCGTCACGGCATTACCACCGCCGAGACAAAGCGAGCAGATACCGCGCTTGCCACCGGTGCGCTTCAACTGATGGATGAGCGTGACGAGTACGCGCGCGCCGCTCGCGCCGATCGGGTGACCAAGCGCAACGCCGCCGCCACAGATATTCAACTTCGACTCAGGGATCCCGAGCGGCTTGATATCGACGAGCACTTGTCCCGCGAACGCTTCGTTCAACTCGAAGAGGTCGATGTCGGCGACGGTGAGTCCGTTCTTCGCAAGGATCGTTTCGATACCGATCTTCGGCGCAAAGAAGAGGTCCTTCGGCGCGCCACCCGCGGTATTCGAATCAACGATGCGCGCGAGCGGCTTGGCACCGGTCTTCTTGAGGCCTTCCTCGCTCATGACGAGAACAGCAGCCGCGCCATCGGAGATCTGGCTCGCGTTCCCCGCAGTCGCGGTGCCTTCCTTGCCAAACGCAGGCTTCAACTTGGTGAGGCCGTCTGCGGTCGTGTCGCCGCGAATACCTTCGTCCGCCTCAACCCCAACCTTCGACATGCACTGCTCGGCGGAGAGTGCAACGATTTCAGCCTTGAAGTGACCGGCGGCGGTCGCAGCCGCGGCACGCTGGTGGCTCTGCGCGGCGAAGCGATCTTGGTCCTCGCGCGTGACGCCGTGCTTCGCGGTGATGTAATCACACGCGCAACCCATCGCCCACTTCTCGAAGGCGCAGGTGAGCCCGTCCGCCGCCATGTGATCTTGCATGGTCGCTGGGCCGTACTTCACGCCGCCGCGCATCTGCATCATGTGCGGCGCGAGATCCATGTTCTCGATGCCGCCCGCGAGGACAACATGGTTGTCGCCAGCGCGAATCGACCGCGCGGCCTGCATGACCGCCTCAAGACCTGAGCCGCAGACCTTGTTGACGGTCACGGCGCTCACCGTGTCGGCGACGCCCGAAAGGAGCGCAACCTGGCGGGCAGGGTTCTGTCCGACGCCCGCTTGCAGAACGTTGCCCATGATGCACTCGTCGATGTGCGCGAGCGCGCCGGGGCACTCAGCGAAGAGCGCCTTCGCGACATACGACCCGAGGACGGGCGCGGGGACTTTGGCCAGACCGCCCATGAACTTCCCGATCGGGGTGCGGCGGGCTGCAACGATGTAGGCGGCGGGTCGGGCGGTCATGGTGCTTCCTGCGAAATCTGCGTGAAAGGGGGCCTCGGGGCCCGACGAATCGGGCGCCCCGAACATGTCACAAACAATGCGGGGCGTTTCGTCTGCACGAACCCCCGTGGGGGCGCCGATGATAGCGACCCCGCGGCCGTTGCCGCCGCACAGAGCCGCGCCTCGGTTCGGGCGTCCGCCAAACCGTCAATTCGAGCTCCCCATGCCCCACAACGACCTCTCCGAGAACCTGATGAGCCTGCAGAGCCACATCCTCCTCGAGGAGGCGCGGCATCCCTCCGCGAGCGGTGACTTCACATGGATCATCAGCGCGATCTCGCTTGCCGCGAAGTCCATTGCCAACCATGTGCGCCGCGCGCGTTTGTCGGGCGCGATCGGGCGTTTCGGCGAAGTGAATGTGCAGGGCGAAGAGCAGCAGAAACTCGATGTCATCGCGAACAAGGCGCTCATGCGATGCCTCGGTACGCGGGCGTCGGTCGCGGTACTCGCGAGTGAAGAGGATGACGAGCCGAGCATTCTGCGCCGCGGCAACGAAGGCGGAAAGTATTGCGTGCTCTTCGATCCGCTCGACGGAAGTTCGAATCTCGACACCGGCGTCGGCGTGGGCACGATCTTCTCGATTTTGCGCAATGATCCCAGCATTCCCGACGCGCAAGAAACGGTGTGTCAGCCTGGAACGCAGCAAGTCGCGGCGGGCTACGTGTTGTATGGATCGTCGACGATCTTCGTACTCACGACCGGCAACGGTGTCGCGCTCTTCGAACTCGATCCATTCATCGGTTCGTTCCTTCTCGTGAAGGACAAGGTGCGCATACCCGAGTCGAACAAGGTTTACTCGGTGAACGAGGCGTACGCGCCGAGTTTCCCTGAGCCCTATCGCAAGTACCTCGAATGGGCGCACACGAGTGGCTATTCGTCGCGCTACATCGGGTCGATGGTGGCGGACGTCCATCGCACGCTCCTCACCGGCGGCGTCTTCATGTACCCGCCGACGAAGAAGAACCCCGAGGGCAAGCTCCGCTACCTTTACGAAGCAAGTCCGATGGCGTTCATCATGGAACAAGCCGGCGGGCTCGCGTATTCCGGTGCCAATCGCACGCTCGAATACAAGCCCTCGAAGGTGCACGAACGCGTGCCTGTCCTGCTCGGCTCGCGCAACGAAGTCGAGCGCGTGCGATCGTTCGGCGGGTGAAAAATGAGGTGCCTGGCACGTGCCGTGCAGTGGCTGGCACTGGCTGACACGTGCCTGGCACTGCCACCAAACCGCGTAAGTCAAGCCTAGCGCGTGATTTGGGCAGGCGTTGCGGTGTGCCTGGCACGGGCCGTGCAGTGCCTGGCACAGACTGGCACGTGCCAGGCACCATTTACAAGGGACGCGCGCCTCGACTCTGTAACTCCTTCTGAAGAGTGCTGTCGCGCAGCCAACCACCGCGCATTGAGGAGAGGTTCCTCAGGTGAGTTGAAGTCGCGCGGCAGAGCCCCGAGAGGGCGTGACTCTTCAAAAGCGGAGTCGCCATGCCACTCACCATCCAAACTCGTGGTTCGTTGATCGCCGAGACCCTCGCGTCGCGTGAACGCGCGCGTACGGCGATCTTGCGTGACGAAAGCGCGTGGACAGCGGCGCTTGGTCTTTCCTGTGTCTCGTGGCTCATGTTGGCTTGGATCGTTGGCGCAGCTCTGGCGCTTGCCGGCGGCTACGACGGAACATATGCGCTCCTTCGACGCATCGCACTCCTTGTGATTGGCGCGGTTGCCACCGCGATTGCTGTACGCGCTGCGTTCGTCATCGCGCAATCCTCACGGCTGCGCGCGCTCCACGATCCACGCACGCTTCGTATCTTGGGCGTTGCTGCGATTGTGCTTGGCACACTCTTTTTCGTGCAGTTTCTCGCACTCGATACCGTCGGCGGCGTTGACATATCACTTGCGCTCACCGCCATTGGCCCTGCGGTCCTGATGGCGGAACTCTCTTTCGCGCTGCCGGCGATGGCGCATGGTCGCTTTGGCACAGCCATCGGTGGCGCAGGTGGATACCTTTGGGTGCTTTCGGCGATCGCCCTCGTCGGCGTTGCCGTTGTGCCCGCGATCTGGTGGATGGCACCGCTGCTTGGGGCTGGAGCGGCTTCGTGCACCGCACCGGCAGCTGTTCGCTTGTGGCGGCACTTTGAGGGCGACGCAAGAGGAGCGTGAGGTCCTCTCGAACTCCCTCGCGAACTCCCTCGCGTACTCCCTCGCGTACTCCCTCGCGTACTCCCTCGCGTACTCCCTCGCGTACATCCTCGAAGACCGGCTGTCCCGCCGACCGCGCTGCCGTACCACGCAGATTGTCGATCCCATGTCGAGAGGGGGGCTTCGGAGCAATGTCCATCCGAACGCACATGCCCCTCGCCACCGTACGACCATGACGCGGGAGTCAAAATCGAAGTTGAATGAACACCAAATATTGAAGAAATGGGTGCGGCGTTCTTTGCAATCGTCGTATGACTTGTTCGCATGAGGAGATTCGTGCGAAGTCGTGCAAGTCATCACGGGTGAGGAGCGTTCAAATGGCGACTCGAACAGACAGTCCTCGAACAGAGAGTCCTCGAGCGATGGACCGTGGTTCGGTAGACAAATCTCACACACTGCCGTCCTTGCGTGAACAACTTGATGAGTACGACAGCCAGTCAAGGCACGGTCGTCGAGACGAGGTGATCGAGCGCGGCCAAGCGACGCCTTGGAAAGACGGCACATCCACACGACGCGCCGTAAGTAAAGCGGAGCGGGAGGCGAGTAACGCCGGCGTCTGGACAGCGGCGCTGTTCGTTGGGATCACTTCGGCACTTTGCCTGTCGTGGGTGGTTTGTACCGGACTTTCGATACAGCCCGCAATGCAGCCTTCAGCGGGGGTTGGGATGTATGAACAGTTGGCTCTGTTCCTGACCGCAGGACTTGGAACGCTTGGGTTGCTCGCTGCGCTTCGAAGCGTTTGGGTCTTGTCGATGGCACCGCGGCTGAAGTCGCAGCAACAGTCCATCCGTTTTCGCGCGATGCTCTTGTGTGTTGCGAGTTCCTACTTTCTCTATGACCTGTGGAGCGGAGATGTCGAGTCTCACGGATCGCTGCTCGTCCGCATGTCAGCGGGGTTCCCAGTGCTGTTGCCAGCCTATTTAGGTGTCTTGTTGCGGCGAGCATGCGATGGTCGTCACGGAACCGGCTCGGGAAACTGGGCCGCATGGAGTTGGGCGAGTGCTGGCTTGGTCGTTGTTGTCGCGGGCACCTGGATGTGGATCTCCATCGCGCTTGCGGCCGTCGGAACAGTGTGCGCTGTGTTCGCGGGTCACGGCGCGTGGGAGTACTACGAGAACCGATTGTGGGGTATCACCTCCGCGCCGAGCGCGACACGGAAGCCGTCGGAGCGCCGCGGTCGATGAGTGCCCCGCAGAGCGAAACCCTGCGTCGACTTGCAGGAGGTACACGCTTCGAATGTCGATCGAAGACCAACCCTGTACGCTGCGCGTATGACGAACACGGGCACGACGCCGTTCTTGACGACCGTCAAGAGAACTAGCGCGAGCACTTCTGAATTGGCCGCTTCAGCCAAAGTGACTCGCGCCGAGTCGACCATCCATGTCGTTGGCTCGATGATGATTGATCGTGTGGTTCATGTGCGTGCGATCCCACGACCTGGCGAAACGATCGCGGCACTCTCGACGCAGACCTTTGCGGGTGGGAAGGGCGCGAATCAAGCAGCTGCCGCCGCGAAGTGTGGTGCGCGTGTCCGCATGCTTGGACGCACAGGTCATGACGGAGCATTTATTCGCGATGCGCTTGATGTTGCTGGCGTTGATGTGCGATCCATCACCATGGACGATCCCGCATCAGGCGCGGCAACGGTCATGGTTGCGACGGATGGCGAGAACGCGATCGTCATCGCGCCCGAGTCGAACCAGCGACTTACAAGAGACTCGATGGAGCGGTTTCTCTCGCGGGCGAAACAGGGCGACATCGTGCTCTTTCAGAACGAGTGCGCATTGCTCCACGAGGGAATCGCAATGGCTGCTTCTCGTGCGCTGCGTGTCTGGTTGAACGCTGCGCCTGCGGATGACCAACTCGGCGCGCTGAAGTTCGAGAAATTGGCTGGACTGATCGTGAATGAGATCGAGGCGGAAGCGCTGACGGGTGAGGTTGATCCGCGGCGCGCACTCGAAGCACTCGCGAAGCGCATGCCTGGCGGCACCGTGATCATCACACTGGGCGCGCAGGGTGCGATCGCTGCAGTTGGAGCGGCGCGGTACGAGCATCGCGGGTTTGTGGTCGATGCGGTCGATACGGTTGGCTGCGGCGACGCGTTCGTTGGTGCGTATCTCGCGGCAATCGCAAAGGGCAATCACATCGCGCACGCGCTTGCATGTGGCAACGCTGCGGGCGCACTGGCGGCGATGCGTGCGGGCGCGATGCGGTCGCTTCCACTCAAGACGGAACTTGACATCGTCAGTTCGCTCCCTGAAGGCACGCGTCTCAAGCCGCGCCCGCCGGCTGAGGACGAGGGAACCATTCCGCTGCGCTGCACGCGTTGCAGTTATGACTTGCACGGGAAGGGTGAGGGCGACGCGTGTCCAGAGTGTGGTCATTTGGTGCGACGATTTATCTTCCCAGGTGCATGGGCCAACGCACTGACGCGTCGCAAGTTTGTCACCGGTGGGAAATGGGCACTGATTGCGATTTGGATGGCGGTTGTATCGAGTGCCTGCTTCGGCCTTGCTGCAGTTGGTTGGGCTTCCGGAGTCCTCGCAGCGGGACTCCTCCAACGCAGCATCGTGCTCGGTGGTTTTGTTCTGGCGATGAGTTTTTCCGTCGCTGCGCTGTGGGCCAAGTGGCGCTTGGCGAGTGGACTGCCCGAGCCGCGCGTTGCGCGCGTCATGAAGATTGTTGCGATCACGGGTGTGCTTGTTCCAGCTGCCGCAATGGTCTGTGAGTTTTGGCCACAGCGCGTGATCTGGCTGACTCCGCCGACGGGAATCCGTGCGGTCGTATCGCTTTTCGGAGCGCGATTCGGTTTGTCGTGGTGGATTCTTGTTGACCTCGTCTTCCTGCTCGTGCTGACACGAACGGCGCGACTCGCCATGTTCGCGCGCGTGCGATTCGCGCCTCTGCTGGTCGGCGTCTTCGGTGCGCTGCTTGCATGGAGTGGAACGCGCTGGCATGACAGTCGCGATGCGTTCAATGTGGCGATCACTGTGCCCGCGGTCACTGTTGGGGCGCTCGGTCTTTGGACGGCTGTCGCGCTCACGGCGCGCGAATTGGTGCGTGAGATTCGTGCTATGCAGTGAGTGCAGCGTTGGTGAGCGATGATCTGACCATGGACGAGTGCGATGACATGACGCCATCTGATTCTGCACCCCAGATACCGCACGGGTCTAGCGCCCCGACACCGAATGCGCCGCGCACTCGGGTGCTTCCTTGTGATCGCTGCGGCTACGACTTGCGCGGTCGACAGGTCGGCGAGTCGTGTCCCGAGTGCGGATGGACGATCGATTGCGCGATTCCTGCGTGGTGGGACGACGCGCTTTTGGCGCGCATGGCGTTTTGGGCGCGCTTTGCGGCGATTCCGTGCTGG
>JASGCF010000453.1 GCA_030054275.1 Limnohabitans sp.
GAACACCAGCCTCTGTACGGGCAGGAACCCATCGCTCACCAAGTTCGTCATACCAAACAAGTACAGCACCACGAAGTAACAGCGGTCGCGGCAATCGCCGCACAGCCCCATCGGGGTCAACCCACCGCACCGTGAACAACTCGCGCCGACTTTCGGTAATCCGGTCACCACGACGAAGGCGAATTTCGTCATTGAAGCCCGTGACCGCGCCGCGACCACCAAGCCCAGCACCACGAAACTCTGCAAAACGAGGGAAAACAACAAATACGCCAATGCCCGCTGCGAGAACGGCAACAATCGATGTTGCAACGATGCCGCGAAACTGTGGCTGCGTGCGTCGTCCGACTGCAATCTCAAGTGGTGGCGCAAACCCAGCAATCACAGCGCGAGTTGCGCGCGCTTCATCCGCACTGCGCGCAAGCCGCCACAACATCGCAGCCCAAATGGCAACGCCCACATACGCGATAACCAACAGACCAAACGCGAATTGCACGCTCTCAAGACAACCCGCAATCACCAACATGGTGGAAAGTGCAAATCGCTGCCGCTCTTCGCTCGCCGTACGACGCGCGTACAACTTCAGTACCAACACCCACGCAATACCGCGTCCAAGCGCGCCCATGGCATCGGCGAGATCACCGCGCGACAAGAAGTCGAAACCTTGCCACAAAATCGCGCCAACTGCGAGCGTGTTGATCAGCCAATCAGGCAGTGTGCGACCGCGCGGTCCCTCGGTCACATACCAGCTCAACATGGCAAGCACTGTTGCGACGAAGAGCAAACTAAAATCGAGTTCGGCAATCGCGAAGGCAACGATGGAAAGCAACGCGAGCAAAAAACTCGCCATCCGATACTGACGCAAGAGTGTCATGGAGACACTCCTTCCGATGCCGGACGCACCACCGTCGCGCCTTCCACACACTGTTCAAGTTGACGCGCCGTGAAGTGCCATGAGTCAGATGGTGCGAGATCGGTTTCTGCACGATCTGCGTGCAGCACGATGATCGTGGCGCGCTCATCGCTTTGCGCAAGGCCATTTCCCGAAGTCCGCGGAAGATCGAGGTCGATGGACGCAAGCAGCGACATTAGTTTCTCGCGGTGAAAATGGCCTTTACGAAGTCCGACTGGTGGCATCTCAACACCCGCGACCGACAGCGCGAACTCGTACCCAAGCCTGTCCGCAAGCGCAAGGAAACTTGCTGCAAACACAATCGCGCGTTCCTCAAGCACCCGAGGATTCTCACCCTCCATCGTGCGAAGATCTTTCGTTGCGCTTCGCAAATCAAGCAAAATCCGCACACGCGGCGGTACCGATCGACTGCGCTCGATGGTCGCCAACTTGCCAGTACCAGCGAGTCGCTTCCACGCGATTTGCCGCACGCTGTCGCCAGATCGATACTCGCGAACGCCGAAGAAATCGTCGGTTCCACCCGCATGCGACGAAAGTCGTTGACCACCAAGACCACCCGCGGTCACACGCGACAACACCTCCGCTCGAAGCGCGCGCACCTCTGGGTGCACCAACACCTCCACAGACTGCTCAAAGATGAGCACTTTTCGCAGCAGATCAAACGGAAAGGTAGAAGTCACCTCAAACGCATCGAGACGCAGCACGCCGCGTGCGCGCGGCCGAAAGACAGCTTCTGCATGCACGCGATCGCGTGGACCGACATGCAAAACCCAAGCGTTTCCTGCAGTCTCAAGCGACGCAGGAAGCGCTCGTTCGCTCACATGCAAATCGAAGGCCGGTACGAATCGCGATGTATTCGTGATCTCATATCGAACCACCAACGGCTCGCCAACACGCCCACGCCGCGGCTCAATGCGCACAGCACGAAGCGGCATCATCATGAATCCAGAGACAACTCCCGATGCAAGCATCGCTGCCAGAAGACACGAGAAAATCCAGATCAGGAGATTGTTTGGACGCGTTCCAGCGGCAAGCCCAATCACCAGCACGATGGCCGTGTACACGATGCCCGCAGTCACGATGCGGGTGCGACGCTTTGGACGAGCAAGCGGAATGGACACGGTTCTATTGTTGCGACTCGTTGACGAGATTGCGAGGGGATGCCGCACAAGATTCGAGTCTGAAGCGCGACAGCGCGCGCACCCTCAACAGCGAGCAAACACTCACGAAACACCGAGAATTCCAGCCTCTTCCGCTGTGACATCCACGAGTTGCTCTCGGCCAGGAATTCGCAGTGAGATGATTTTCCAATTCGCGAGAGCTGCGATTGGCGCGTGCATTTCCTCGCCTTGATCGCGCGGCGCTCCTTCC
>JASGCF010000454.1 GCA_030054275.1 Limnohabitans sp.
CTGCGTTCTTCGGGGGCGCTGGAATCCTCTCGCGAGAGAGTTGGGAAACATGGCTACGAAATCATCCGCCAGCTGGCCGACCTGTGACTGCAGCAGCGGACGAGAAGAGTGGAGGTGTTGAGTGACGCACTTCCATGCAGGGCAGCCGCATGCCACCCAAGCCATCCATCAGGGATCTGCGGCCGCTGCGCGCCTTCTTGAAATTGCCCGCGTACGCCTTGAGGCGGCGCGTGCCATGCGCGCACTCAGCGCGAAAGAAGCGGCGATTCTTGCGATGGTCGACGCTGCTGCGCGTGGCGAGGTGGCACAGGTTGAAGCGGATGACGCGCTTGCCTTGCATCTTGAGTCACGCGAAGTGTGCCTTGATGCCATGCAGTGCTTCAACGATGAATGGACAGCGCTTGCTGCAACAGTTTCGCGAGCGACTTTCCCTTCTGAACTTGAGGCGATTGCCAGTGAGATCGTTGTGATGCTTGACGACATTGCGCGAACTGATGCAGCGTTCGCGACCGAACTTACGGCTCGTAGGCAGGCCGCTCGATTCGAACTCTCAAGAACAGATGGTGCGCGTTCGGCGGGTCGAGCCTACTTCTCGCAGGCGCTCGGCGTTTCTGAAGGACCGCGATTTACCGATCGAAAGGGTTGATGAGATCTCTCGTATGAAGGCAACTCGTAAACAACCCCCGCAAGTCCGCACGGAGACGCAGCGCACCGCATCGCCTGCCCTTCAGGGTGAGCGTTCGAGCGTGACCGCCGAGCCAAAGTCATCCGGTCGAGAGCAGGGAGACTCCAATGCCAACTCCGCAGATTTCGCGGAGTTTTTACGACACTTTCACGATGTGACTTCGCGTCTCCAAGAAACGCACACGGCGTTGGTGGCCAAGGTCGAGCGTCTGCAAGCGGAATTGGCAGAAGCGAATGAACGCTTGCGTCGATCGCGTTCACTCGCCGCACTCGGTGAGATGGCAGCTGGTATCGCACATGAGATTCGCAATCCGCTCGGAGCGATTTCATTGAATGCCGAACTCTTGCGTGATGATGTGCGCGATCGCCCAGAGGCGGCAGCGAGCGTCGACAAAATTCGACGCGCCGCAGTTCGGTTAGATCGCATTGTCGGGGATGTGTTGAGCTTTGCACGCGATACGCGAATTCACGCAACCGAGACAAGTGCGCGAGAAATCTTTTTGCAAGCGGCGGCCGATTGCGAGGCGTTACTTGAACAGCAAGAAGTTGCGCTGCGCATCGATGTTGACGGGAAGTGCGAACTTCGCGCAGATCCGGCGCTGTTGTCGCAAGCCGTATCGAATCTTGTACGAAACGCTGTGGAGGCGATGCGCGCGACGGAGTTGCGAGAGGTCACACTTTCTGCGCGTGAGGCGCGACTTCGGACCGCAGACGGCGCGCGTCGTGGCTTTGTGGTGCTCGCAGTCGAAGACACCGGTCCTGGAATTCCAGCCGATGCGCGCGAGCGTATTTTCAACCCGTTTTTCACAACGCGCGAAGAGGGCACAGGCCTTGGACTCGCGATTGTGCATCGAATTGTCGACGCGCACGGGGGCATGACCGCCTGCGGCGAGTCGACGCAGCGAATTCCAGGTCGCAGTCCTGGGCAAAGTCATGGGGCAAGGCTTGAGCTCTCGCTTCCGCTCGAGCCAACGAAAGTCGCGGCCGCCGATGGCGTGTCGCTCGGTGAGGCGGTGCGCCGAAGGATCGGCGGCACACAACAGGTCCATGCAAACGCCGGATGAAGGAGTCGTCCCAATGGGCAAAGTACTCGTCGTTGATGATAAAGAACTCATGCGTGACAGCGTCGCAGCCATCCTGAGCCGAAAGGGGCACACGGTGGTGACAGCGCCCGATGCGCGCGCAGCGCTCGCACGCATCGCGGACAAGCGCCCGGAATGTGTTGTGACCGATTTGCAGATGCCCGGTATGAACGGGCTCGAATTGCTCGAGGAAATTCGCAAGATCGACGCCGAACTTCCGGTTGTTTTCATGACTGCTTTCGGCAGTGTTGAGACAGCGGTGGACGCGATGCGGAAGGGCGCGTTTGACTATGTCACGAAGCCGTTCTCAGGCGACGATTTGGCGATTTCAGTGGAGCGCGGTTTGGAACATGCGCGACTTCTTCGAGAGAACCAAGTTTTGCGTGCAGTCGCCACGCCACAAACTCGGCGCGCGCAGACCCATCGCATGATCGGTTCTGGTGCAGCGATGGAAGAATTGCGCGCAAAACTCGCGCCAATTTCTGCAAGTCACGGCACGGTGCTCATCACCGGC
>JASGCF010000455.1 GCA_030054275.1 Limnohabitans sp.
CACCCACGCGGCGACGCGCGTGCGCGCCTTCGAGGTAGTCACTCGCCATGCGCGCGGCATCGCTTGACGTCAACGAGCGAAGATTGCGCGGCCAAAACCCAAGTCCAATGAGCGACTCGCGGATCGCGAACGTGCCCTCGTATTCACCGATCCCTGAGATCGCCGGATGACGATCGAGCATCTGCTCGAGCAGCGTCGTGCCGCTGCGAGGAAGCCCAACAACAAATGCAGTCCCCTCGACAGTTGGCCCCTTCGGCGGACACCACGTCGCACCTTTCTCGAGAAGACGCTCCTGTTCGGCGATCTCCATCTCGACTTCACCCAAATCAAAGGGCGGCGTTGTTTCGCGGTGAATCCACTGCGCCAAATCGAACGCCTCGCGGTAGCGCCCCTCGGCGTCGAGGTGGCGAACCGCTTCGAAGCCTGCGATGCGCTTGAGAAGCGGCGACCGCGCGCCACGCGCCGCGAGCGTCAACTCTTCGATGGCGCGTGCACGATCGACACGTGCCGTTGCACGCGCGGAGAAAACCGCCGCGCGCTCATCAGAGGTCCACGCGCCGCCCGCGGCGACGAACGCATCGAGCGCGTCGCGATGCCCCGCGCGATGCATGGCTTCGGCGAGGGCGAACGAAACTTCCACCGCGTTTGACGGGCGCGCGTCGAGCAACTTTCGCAGCCGATCGATCGCTTGCGTGCTTTGACCAAGGCGGTGCTCAAGAATGCCTTTGAGGAGATTGAGGTTCGGGTCGGATGGCGCGATGCGCAGCCCGCGATCGGCCGCGTCGGCCGCCCTCGCGAGCCGACCCGTGGGAAGGAGCGCGCGTGCAACAGCGCTATAGCCCGCGGGCAACTTCGGAAAGCGCGCGATGAGCCGATGACCAACCTCAGCGGCCTCGGCGTAGCGCTGCTGGCCGAGCAATCGATCAACTTCGGCAATCTCGGGCGGTTCGTTGGAGCGCGTTGGCTTCATGCGTGAGTACTGGGGCGCGATTCAAACTGCGCGCGGCGAGTCGAGTGCGTCCCACGACGCGTCGAAGGCCGAAGCGTACTTCTTCCAGCGACCGATCGCCGACGTGTTGATCGGGCGACGCACCTGTTCGAAACTGAGCGTGAGCACGGTGCGCCGATTTTCTTCGGGCGCGAGAACGCACGGGTCGAATGGCAGGCCGAGAAACGCAAGCACGCGCCGAAGGACCGCTTCAGGTTCCGCGACGAGATCCTCGTAGCGAACCTTGATCGCCCGCAGCCCGAGGACCTCGATCGCACGCGGGACAAGTGCGCGCTCAAGTTCGATGACGCGGCGGATCGACGCAAGGTCCGCTGTAAAGCCCCACGATTTTGGATGGAAGTTCGAGAGGTGCATGCTGATCGCACAATCGCGCGCATCGCGCTCGATGTTGATGAACGCCGCGCCCGGCAACACCAACCCAAGCGCCGGAAGCAGCCGCCACTGGTAGAGCGACTTGTCAAACGTCCACGAAGCGGCTGGGCTCGTGCCTGGGCTGCGGCGACGCGCGTCGGCGCCTTCGAGATAGACGCGCGCAAGGTTGGTCGCGGCATCCACCGGGGTTTCCGACAATCGGTCGGGCCACGTGCCGAGCGCCGCGAGCCCCTGCCTGATCTCCCAAGTTCCCTCGTACTCGCCAATCCCTGAAATCGTGGGGTGTCGATCGAGCATCTGTTCGAGCAGCGTTGTGCCGCTGCGCGGAAGCCCGACAACGAGCGCCGTTTTCTCAACGCTCGGTACTCCTGCAGTCGGCGCGGGCAACGCACGCTTTTCCGCATGATCCTTTTCCACACCATCAAGAAACCGATGCATCGCCTCAAACTCTCGCTCCATCGACGCCATATCAAAGCGTGGCGTCGTCTCGCGATGCACGTTCGACGCGACGGCGAGCGCCTCGGTGTATCGCCCGTCCGCATCGAGGAGCCGCACCGCTTCAAAGCCCGCGACCCGCTTCAACGCCGGATGCGAAGCGCCTCGGAAGGATCTGAGAAGGGCATCCGTCGCCGCGCGGCGATCCGCTCGCGCTTCCAATCGCGCTCGGAAGAGTGCCGCCCGCGGATCGGAGAGCCACGCCTCACCTTTGGCGAGAAACTCTTCGAGCTCGTCCGCACGGCCTGCGCGGTGCAAAGCCTCCGCGAGCGCGACAGACGCCTCCACGACATTGGGCGGCCGGCGTTCAATCAACTTTCGCAGTCGCGCAATCGCCTCGTCCGAGCGCCCGAGTCGATGGTCACAAACCGCCCGCAGCAGCTGCAACGGCGGGTTTTGATGC
>JASGCF010000085.1 GCA_030054275.1 Limnohabitans sp.
TCGCCCTGCAGAGCGCGGCGCTGCCGCTTCAGGTGTATCGCGGGCTCGACGAGCGCGGACGATTCACACACGACACACTCGTTCCGATCACCGAGGAACTGTTGCCTGGGCTTCCCATGCTCGTACCGATCTTGATCGACGGCGTTCGCGTCGGGCGATTTCTCCATGAACGCGACCGTTGGCGTGAGATGCAACGCGCCGCCATGGGCAGTCGCACGGCGCTCGATGTCATTCGCAGCATCGGTACCTGAACAAACGATGGCGTCTGCCTGCGATCGTTCGCGCCGTGGCTCAAACTCAGCAGCGAATCCGCAGACACCGCACTGCAGTCCTCCGCTACCCTTGCGGCCCCCATGTCTGATCGTCTCACCCATGAATGCGGTCTCGCCTACCTTCGACTTCGCAAGCCGCTGTCGTGGTTTCAACGCGAACTGAGCGATCCCTTGTGGGGCTTACGGAAGCTGTATCTCTTGATGGAGAAGCAGCACAACCGCGGACAAGATGGCGCTGGCCTTGCGTGTGTGAAGTTCGATATGCCGGCCGGCGACGCCTATCTCGAGCGAGAGCGCACTGCAAAGCGAAATCCGATCGAGCGGCTGTTCGATGGCGCGCTTGCGCCGGCGCGAACGATCGGCGAGAGCGCGCTCCTCACGATGGACGAAGTGCAATTGAAGCGGCGATTTCCGCTGCTCGGCGAAGTGTTGCTTGGACACCTGCGCTATGGCACCCATAGTGGCAACTCCACATCGATGTGTCACCCGTATGTTCGCCGAACCAACCGCCGATCGCGCTCGATCGCCATGGCTGGCAATTTCAATCTGACGAACTCAAGCGAACTCTTCGCACGACTTGTCGAGTATGGACTGCATCCCGTCGGCGATAGTGACACTGGCGTGGTGCTCGAAAAAATCGGCTATTTTCTCGACCGCGAGCATCGTTACCTCGAGTCGACGATGGGGCCTGGATCATTCTGTAATCTCGAAGGCGCAGCGCTTTCTGCTGAAATTTCGCGGCAACTCGATTTAGAGCGCGTCCTGCGAAAGGCCACCGAACAATTCGACGGCGGGTATGTCTTTGCTGGCCTTCTTGGAAACGGCGACAGTTTTGTCTGTCGCGACCCTGCCGGAATTCGACCCGGCTTCTATTTGATTCGCGATGAAGTGATCGCTGTTGCGAGCGAACGCGCCGCGCTCTCCACGGTTTTTGACGCAGATCCGTCCGAAGTAGAAGCGATTCCTCCAGGGCATGCGTTGGTGGTGAAACACGCGGGCGACCACGAAATTGTCGAGTTTGCAGAGCCGCGTCCGATTCGACAGTGCACCTTTGAGCGCATCTATTTCTCTCGCGGCAACGATCGCGATATCTATCGCGAGCGAAAGAGACTCGGCGAAAATCTTGCAGAACGCATTGCCGGCATTCTGAACGGCGACCTTGATCATGCCGTGTTCGGATTCATCCCGAACACATCAGAAACCGCATATTTAGGCCTTCTCGAAGGGCTTCACCATCTGCGCCAGCGCGATGCGGGCGAAGCGATTTGGCGCATGGTGCAAGAAGGCAAGGCAACGCGCGAAGCAATTCTCACAAAGCTCGCTGGCCGCGTGCGCGGTGAAAAAGTTGCGCACAAGGATCAGCGACTGCGCACCTTCATCACCCACGATGCAGCACGCAAGGATCTCGTCAACCATATCTATGACATCACGCGTGGCACTGTGGCGCCAGAGGACACACTTGTCGTGATGGACGACTCGATCGTGCGCGGCACCACTCTGCGCGAGTCGATCATCACGATGCTGTCGCGTTTGAACCCGCGCCAGATCGTGGTCGCAAGTTCAAGTCCACCGATCATGTACCCCGACTGTTACGGCATCGATATGAGCCAACTCGGGCGCTTTATCGCGTTTGAAGCAGCCGTCTCACTCGCGCACCAGCACGGACACGCATCTGTTCTCGGCGAAATCGAAGCGAAATGCGAAGAGCAGTCGACCCTCGCACCAGAGCGCATGAAAAATCATGTGCGACTGCTTTACGACCTTTTCTCGCATGAAGAAATCGAAGCGAAGGTGGCAGAGTTGATCCGCTCGAAAAATCTGCGATGGTCGGGCGAGATCCACTTGGTGTACCAAACGATTGCTGGCCTTCACGACGCCATGCCGGCACACAGCGGAGACTGGTACTTCACTGGAAACTACCCGACACCCGGCGGTTATCGGGTCCTCAATACCGCGTACCTTCATTGGCGACGCGGCTCCGAAGGAAAGCGCGCGTACTAAACAGCGCTCGGTGCGCCACGCGTGCGCATCTTGATCTTGACGCGCACGCCCGTTTCCGTTCTACTTTCCCTTCCCCCCACGGCGGCCTTCGGTTTCGTTGACCGAAGTCGTTCGAGGGATCAAGGGGCCATCGGCGCATGGGCGTCGACGGAAGATGTTCATCAGTCCGGCACACGCGCGCGAAGCGCCACCGGACAGTCACGCAGCAACAACTGGAAGCATCATGTCGCGCTATCTCGGTCCGAAGGTGAAGCTCTCGCGCAAAGTCGGCGTTCCCATCGCGGACACTCCGAAGCACACCACCAAGCGCCAACTCGTCGTCCCTGGCGTGCACGGCGCACGCGGTCGTCGCCAGAAGGCGTACGGCATCCGCAAGGACGAGAAGCAGAAGCTTCGCTTCCACTACAATGTGTTGGAGCGTCAGTTCCGCCGCTATCTCGAGGAAGCAGGCCGTCGCCAAGGCAACACCGGCGAAGTGCTCTTGCAACTCCTTGAGCTCCGTCTCGACAATGTGCTTCGTCGCGCAGGCTTCTCGCGCACCATTTGGGGCGCCCGCCAACTCATCGTGCACGGTCATGTGAAGGTGAACGGCGAGAAGGTCGACCGTCCATCGTTCTCGATGTCGATCGGCGATGTTGTCACCGTGAAGGAGAAGGCTCAGAAGCTCTGCCGTGAGCAGATGGAGTCGATCCCGGGCCATCAAGTTCCAGGTTGGATCGCCGTGAATCCAGCAGAACTTTCGGTCAAGTGCGTCGCACAGCCGACTTCGGACCAGATTCCGTTCGATGTGAACACCAATCTCATCGTCGAGTTCTACCGCTAAACCTTCCACCGCGAAGGCAGGCGGCCGCGCCGAGACACTCGCCGATTCATTCGCCATTCTGAGAGGCCGGAGCGCACGCTTCGGCCTCTTTTCATTCTGCGGCATCGCCAGCCGTTCGATGGCTACGCCCAACAGACGCGTCGGTACTGCTCACCTCTTTCCGTTACCCTTCCAACTGCCATGCTTAAGTTTCTTCGCCAGTACAACCAGTGGATCCTTGTGGTCGGCGGAACACTCCTGCTGATCACCTTCCTCATGCCAACCGCGATTCAGAATTGCGCGCAACAAAGCGCTGTCTCTGGTGCGGTCTGGGCCACCTACTCCGGCGGTAAGGAGGTCAAAGGTGCAGACCTTGAACAGGCACAGCAAGAGCTTCGCGTGCTTGAACTCGCTGGCGATTCGCTGCTGCGGCAGTTGAAGGCTGACAAGGATCCGGCGCATTGGTGGTTGCTCGCGCACGAAGCCATGGAGTCTGGGCTTGTGGGTGGACTGGGTGATGGTGAAGCGGTCGTTGCACAACTTGCTGCGTCGCGCGCGGATTTGGTGAAGACGAATCCCAATGTGCGCGGGACAACACTTGATTCCATGCTTTCGGAATTGATGCAAGGTTCGCGTGCATCGCGTGATGTCGCACTCATGGCGTTGGCGAAACTGAACGGCGTCTCACGACTTGTGAATCTGGCGTCGAATGTTGATCGCATCAGCGATGTCCGCCTCGAGCACACCGCAGCGGAATCGCTGCTTGGCGTCTCTGGTGACATCTTTGTCATCGACGCCCGCAAAGCACTGTCGATCGAAGTGCCTGCTGCAGACGAAGCGGCACTCGATGCGCACTTCAAGAAGTTTGCAGACAAGCCCTCTCCGGCACCTGGCGGACCTGCTGGCAAGGAGAACTTCGGCTATCGCCTTCCAGACCGCTTCAAGTTGGAGTGGATCACGATTCCAAAGGCGACCGTCGAAGCAAGCGTCGCGAACGCACCTGAATTGCAGACGCTCGCGCTCAAGAAGCGATTTGCCCAAGATCCAGCGCGTTTCGGCGCACCGACCGATGGCAGCGGTTCTTTTGCCGCGTTTGAGCAAGCGGTACGCAAAACCGTCATGGACGATCTCGTCAAGGCTCGACTTGATGCAGCGTCGAAGTTTGCAACCGATCAGTTGGCGCTTGCGCAGCGCTCGCTCAAGCGTGACGGCGCGTACTTTGAGTTGCCTGCTGATTGGGCGGGAACCATGCCTAGTTTCGCTTCGATCGCAGAAGCCGTCGCTGCCGAATTCAACCTTGCTACGCCATCCATCGGATCAACTGGTGACAACTGGATGACCGTTGCCGAACTGGAAGGTGTGCGCGGCGGCGAACTTGGTCTTTCGATGCTTTCGACGGATCGTTTCGGAAGCACTGTGCAACTCGCCCGCGTGCTTGCTGGCGCGAAGGAACTCTCGGCGCCGAACCTCAACCAACCGTTCCAAGCAAACATCGCGAGCCCCCCGTTCACCTCGTCCACTGGCGATGTGACTTTCGTGCGGCTGCTTGCAGCAGACGCGTCGGAACCCGCGACAGAGTTGGCGCTTGTCCGCGATGCGGTGACGACGGATCTCATGGCGATCTCGAAGTTCGAATGGCTTGAGAAGAATGAGCAAGCCATCGCGCAAGAAGTTGCATCGCAAGGACTCCGCGCGACGGCGGCGAAGTACGGCGCGGATGTGCAGTTCGCACAGGGCTTGCGCGCCGCCAACCCGCAGTTCATTCAGTATGGCGTCCGCATTCCCTCTCCGATTCCAAATCTTGGGAACGATGCCGACGCCATGGATGCGCTGGTTTCGAAGGCGATTCGTCTTCCGCTGACGAAGGACCTCAGCACACTTCCAGCGGCCGAACGGACCTTTGTTGTCGCGGCGCCCGATCGACTTTCGTTGGTTGTCATGGAAGTCAGCGCGCTTGAGCCACTCACCGCGGAGCGCTACGCGGAACTCGCTGCGAACCCGCAGTCTGTCGGCATCGTGCGCGACCCAGATTTCATCCAAAATCCAACCGAGATCTTCAGCTTCGATGCGCTCGCGAAGCGCTACGACTTCAAATTGTCGCGACTTGAAAGCGATGAGAAGGCCGCTGCTGCAGAAATCGCTGCCGAAACCAAGGCCGGTTGAGATGGTCCGGTGAGAGTGTTTCTGAATGACACTCAATGACACTCAATGACACTCAATGACACTGAACGACACTGAGTGATGCCCAGTGAAACTGCGTGAGGATGTGCACCATGACAGCCCCTGCCACGACCGATCAACCCACAGCGCTGCCCAATATCAAGTTTGAGGACTTCGCAAAACTTGATTTGCGCGTGGCGACCGTGTTGTCTGCAGAACCGCACCCAAACGCAGACAAGTTGCTGAAGATTCGGCTTGACGACGGCACCGCCGAAGGACGACAGGTTTGCGCTGGCATTCGCGCGTGGTACGACCCAGCAACGCTCGTCGGAAAGCAAGTCATCATCGTGGCCAACCTGGAACCACGACAACTGCGCGGTGAAGTAAGCCAAGGGATGATTCTCGCAGCGAGCGATCTGAAAATCTTGGCTGAAGGCGCGACGCCGTCGGGCGAAGCGAAGCCTGGCGCAGATGAGCGCGATGTGGTTGTGCTGACTGTGCAGAAGCCTGTCAAGCCCGGCTCTCGCGTGTCTTGAGTCGAGCGGCAGAAGCTTCAGTTGAACTGCAAAAGCGTTCGTTGAATTGCACGAAACGCGGGCCAGCCCGTCGCGGTGTGGAATGGCTCGACCATCAAGTTGCGAACGGGTTTCGTGGACGCAGAGAAATCTCTCACAGGGACACAGAGTTCACGGAGGGGTCCTCTTGATCCTGCTTTCGTGAACCTCGCAACCTCGCGCGCACCACTCACACACCTTTACAACTCTTCGTTTTCCGCAGGAACCGTCGGTTTCGCACCCTCAACACTTTGCGTGCCATCCACACGCTCCTGTCGCGTGACCTCCGCGTCATGCACACGCCAACCTTCCTTGGTCGCAGCAACGGTGAAGCGCCCGTCGTACTCATTCGTACGGTCGTGCGTGTGTCCCCAGTGCGTCACGCGGCCATCAACCTGCCATGTGGCCTCCACCGAAAATGCACGCACGCGCGTCGTGCCATCTTCGATCTCACCCTGCGAAATCAAGCGTGTACGCACTGGTCGCACCGCGACAACACGGCTCATCGCGCCGCCTTCTTCTTCCAGAACAAGCGCCCGACGCACGGAAAGATAGGTCTCTTCAAGCAGCGCTCCATCCACACTCTGTGCGAGCGCGTCGTACACCGTCGACTCGGCTTCGTAATCAAAGGCGCGGTAGAGATTGGCCTGTAATTTCTCGAAGATTTCGCACGCTTCCCGCTCATCGAGGCCTGTCGTTGCGCGCGATCCGAGCGCAAGTATCGCTGGGCGACTCGGGCGAACGAGGATCACCACGACAGCACCAAGAAGGCCAACAAGAAGCGCAGCGCGCTGCGCTGAAAGCATCAAGCGGCGACCGAGCATCAACACCGCAGCAAACCCAGCAAAAAACCCTACGACAAACACCATCAACGCCATCGTCATCCACACCGGAATCCACGGTTGCGCCACAGGCGGCAACGGCACGCGCTCAAGTCGCGCCGAAAGTTCGCCGCTCGGTCGCCTCCAAGTAAACCCAGGTTCTGCGCGCGTGAACAACACCTGCGAACGCAGGCCATCCGCTGTCCACTCAGCCGCGATTTCGAGCGGCGGTTTCTGAGGTAAAACCGACAACACATCCGGCGGGTAGGCAGGCCACGCAAGCGAGATTTCATCCGGCGGCGCCTTCAGCGGATATGCGAGGTTGAAGAAGACTTTGCGCAAGCCTTTCCACCCGCTCAGCGGAAACAGGGGCAAAAGCGATTCATCTGGGTTGTTGACTTGCAGTGTGCGAACGACCGGAGGTACCACGATGCCGTCCACGCGCACTGGCATCTGCTGCGAAAAATACGACTGAAATCGCGGACCGAGCGCCTCGAGTTCGCGCGTATCGACACGCTCTGGGTCTTCACGCGGCGCGTCAAGCATCCAATCAAGAAAGGTGAGGTTCATCGCAACCTCGATCACAAACTCTTGCGGCTCAACACGGAATCTCAGATCGACATGCGGCCCATCCTGCGGGTGTCGCGCTCGAATTCCGCACAATTCATTGCGTTCATGTGATCGAGCGTGCGATGAGGCGGTACAACACAATCCCGCAGCGCACGCGGCAAACACGACGAGCATTCCATATGACGACACACTTCGCCCACACAGACGCACTCGCCAATTCTCGAAACGCACCGACAGCGTTGTTCCGTGGTCGGGGTGCGTCCTTCGCGCCGCTGATGGCCTCGATTGCTGCATGCGTCGGCATTCTCTCCACATCGATCGTCTTTGCACAGGAGGGCGCACTCGAATCCGACGCTACCGCTGCAAGCGTCGGCGCAACCAAAGGCGGTGAAGCGGCAGCGAGCGGCGAAAAGACTCCGATCCATGTGGCCATCGCTGCTGCGGAGCCCGCTGTACAAGCCTTCAACGAACACTTGGTGATTCTCGCCAGTCCATGGATGGAAGGTCGACTTCCAGGAACGCGCGGTATGGAGCGCGCCATGGAGTACATGGAGGATCAATTCATCAAGGCAGGTCTTGAACCGGCGTTTCAACCAAAGGATGGCTCCGCGAAGACCTATCGACAGCCGTTCTCGCTTGGCGGAAAGCGAGAAATCGCAGAGCAATCCATCGCTGTGAAGTCTGCAGCGGGCGAAACGAAACTGTCTGCCAACACCGATTTCAAGCTCACATCGCTTGGAAAGTCTGGCTCCGCAGAAGCCGCGGTGTGTTTCGTTGGATACGGCATCGAAGATGGCCCCGACGGCTACTCGAGTTTCGCTTCCGACGGCGCAGAGAATGCGAGCAACCTCGAAGGCAAGATCGCGTTCGTGTTTCGGTTCGAGCCCATGGATGAGAAGGGAAATTCTCGTTGGAATGGTGGCTCGGAAGGTTGGTCTGGACGCGCTGGATTTGCGGGGAAAATTGGCGCTGTCGCGAAGCGCAAGCCTGCTGCGATCATCGTGGTCAACACACCTGGCGCGAACGATCCGCGCATCGACAGTCTCTCGACAAGTGGTGGCGGCCGCGCGATGGCAGATGTGCCCGTCTTCATGATGTCGACGAAGGCTGCGGAATCGATGCTCACGGGGCTTGGTGAAAAGCGCTCACTCATGGAGCTTCGGCAACTGGCGGATGTGCCCCCCGCCGATGCGCCGCGCATGTTTGATCTTGGCACTGGCAACGGCACAACCGCGATTGCAGCACGCTTCGAAGAGCGCAATGTCGTTGCTGAGAACATCGTTGGCGTCCTGCCTGGTCGCGGAGCACTCGCGAAAGAAGTCATCGTGATCGGCGGACACCTCGATCACCTCGGTCAGGGAGATTTCGGCTCGCGCGAGGGACCTGGCAAGTTGCACCCTGGCGCAGACGACAACGCTTCTGGATCAGCCGGAGTCATCCTTCTTGGCGACATGCTGAAGAAAGACTACGACGCCTTACCGCCTGATATGCCGCTGCGTACGGTGCTCTTCATCGGATTCTCCGCGGAAGAAAGCGGCCTCAACGGAAGCCGCCACTATGTCGACAACCCGATCTACCCGATCAGTGACACGGTCTTGATGATGAATTTCGACATGATCGGCCGCATCAAAAACAACCGACTTGCTGTGACTTCGAGCGCCGGGGTCGCGGGCATGAAGGAATGGGCAGATGGCTTCTACGCGAAGTCACCGCTCACGGTCGTTGCCAAGGAATCAAGTGGCGGCGGTGGCGGCGGAAGCGATCACGCAAGTTTCATGGCTGTGGGCGTGCCGATTCTCTTCGCCATCATTGCCGATTTTCACGACGACTACCACACATCGCGAGATACCTACGACTTGATTGATCGCGAGGCATCGGTGGCGGCTATCGAACTTTGGCACCAACTGGCGCTCGACATGGGAAAGCGTGAGAAGCGCTTTGAAGTCCAAGAGAACAGCGGCCCGATGCGCGCACAACCGATGCGTGTTCGCGCTGGCCTGCGCACGCGCGAGTCGGATGATGGCAACGGTCTTGAAGTGATTGATGTCACCAAGGACGGAAGCGCAGACAAAGCAGGCATTCTGAAGGGCGATCGCCTTCTCAAGTGGAATAAGCAAGATCTTGCAGATCGCGAACAGTTTGTCGAGGAGTTGCGCAAGAGCGAGCCTGGTGACAAGGTGCAGGCGGTTGTCCTTCGTAATGGCGAAGAGAAGACGATGTATGTCGAACTGCAGGCTGCACGGCGTACGGAGTGACGAACGCATGCGCTACGAGAGCAGCCGCAATTCATCGCGCAGAATTGCAGCGAGTTCGTAGTTCTCTGCGCGAATCGCGGCATGCAACCGCGCTTCGAGTTCACTGCGTTGCGCTGGCGGAAGTTGCGGAACGAGCGATTCGCGCCATGTGCGAAGCGCAATGACATCGCTCAACTGGTCGTACGACGCACCGAGTCCGGATTGCGCGGCGGCGATCCGAAGCGCGTCGAGCCCCTGTTCAAGCACCGATGCTGCTTCACGCGTGCCGCCGCGTTCAAGTAACGCCATGGCTCCGGCGCGCGTTCGAAGTACAAGGGCCGAGAACCTAGCGCTCACAGCCCATGCACCCTCAGCGTCCGGCGCCCAACGCTCGAGTAGCGTCGCGCCCTCGACCACTGTCTCCGCGTCGCGAAGCGTTCGGCCAAAGTCACCGACGGCCCAAAATGCCATTGCGCGCTGTTGAAACTGGACCAACTCCAATCGCCACAGAGCAGCCTCGTCTGCAGTCAGCGGACGCTGCTCACGGCGAGTGACCAATGTCGGCCTGCCGTCGGGTCGGCCCTCACATTCAAGCTGCAAGATCCCCAGTTCCAAGCGAACCAAGAGCACTTCACGCCCGTCCGAGGCGCGTTCTAAGCGGGCGTTCAGCCGCCCTGACTCGTAGGGAAAGGCGTTGAGGAGTTCATCAAGATCGCGTCGCATGCTCGTGCGCCCTCTCGAAAGTGACCACACAACACTCCGGCAAGAGTGCATTCGCGCCGCAACTTCTCCCATTGCCAACAATCCGTGGGAACGCAGCGCCCGCACAAACCGTACAGTCGGTTCGGACTCTTCTCTCGAATCGTCCAATCCAAACCGAAAGTTCGCACTAGTCTGCCTGATTCC